>JBAVEE010000972.1:0-2681 GCA_049587575.1 Bradyrhizobium sp. | reverse complement strand
GCTCATCCCTTGAGCTTCGAAAGGTCGAGATCGAGCAATTTCGCGGTCTCCCGCAGGATGTCGTACGCGTGGTCGTCGGTCGCCGCGAATCTTTCCGCCCGGAAGGTCTTCAGTATCTCCTTGTCGTTGAGTTCGAGGAACGCCTTCCGGATGGCTGCCTTGAGTTCGGGCGCGAGATATCCCTGCATGACGACCGGATAGTTCGGGATCGGATCGCTTTCCGCCAGCACGATCACCTTGTCGCCGTCGATCGAGCCCTTGGCGACAAGCGCCTTGAATATTTCCTGGCTGAGGCCGCCCGCCTGTACCTGGCCGGATTGAACGGCACGCGCCACCGCATCATGCGCGCCAAGCAGGACGTATTTGTAGTCGGTGTCGCCGATAAGGCCGTTGCGGGCCAGCAGCGCGCGGGGGATCAAATGACTGGAAGTCGAGGCAAAGTCACCGAATCCCATCAACTTTCCCTTGATGTCGGCGAGCGACTTCACCGGTCCATCCGCGCGCGTGATGATGACGCTCTTATAAGTCGGCGATCCCTTCGAAACGCCGACGGCGAAGGGCTCGATGGCCGGCGCCTTCGACTTGGCCAGCACGTAGGAGAGCGGCCCGAAATAGGCGATCTCAATCCGGCCGAACCGCATCGCCTCGATCATCGAGGAGTAGTCGGTCGTGACGATGAGCTCGATGTCCTTCCCGAGCGCCTGCTCGAGATATTTCTTCAGCGGCTGGGCATTCTGGATGATCGTCGAGGCGTTCTCGTCGGGGAGCAGCGCGACGCGTATCCTGGCGGGATTCGGCGTCTGTTGAGCGGCGGCCGGACCGATGGCAAGGCCTAGTCCGCCGATCGCGCAGCCGAGCAGAAAGCTTCTACGTTCCATGACCTGATCCCTTCGATTAGCTGCGTCGACTAAGCCGCTTCCATCCGGGACGGAGCGGCGGTGTAGATTTGTTCGAGAATTGTCTGGCCGAGCTGCGATGCCGTGCCTTCAAACACGATCCGGCCGCTGACCAGACCGATCACACGATCGGCGAACCGGCGCGCCAATTCCACCTGGTGGAGGCTGACGATCGCGGTAATGCCGTCTTCACGGCAAATGCGGTGAAGGTCGGCAAGGACCTTCTCGCCTGACGTCGGATCGAGGCTCGCCACCGGCTCATCGGCCAGGACAATCTGCGGCTGCTGTGCCATGGCCCTGGCGATGCCGATGCGCTGCTGCTGCCCGCCGGAGAGTTCGTCCGCGCGATCAAGTGCGCGATCGAGCAGACCCACCCGTTCGAGCGACTGCAATGCGACAAGGCGATCGGCGCGAGGCAGCGGGAACATGGAGCGCAGGGCGCCATGGGCGGCGATGCGGCCGAGCAGAACGTTTTGCAGCGCCGAGAGGCGGCCGATCAGATGGTGCTGCTGGAAGATCATTCCCGTTCGGCGGCGGTGTTCGCGCAGCGTATGGCCATTGCGGAAAATCGAACCGCGGCCTTCGACGACGACATCGCCCTGGGTCGGCTTGACCAGGCCGTTCATGCATCGAAGCAGCGTCGATTTGCCCGCCCCGGAGGGGCCCAGCAACACGAGGAACTGGCCCTTCGGAACGGAGATGCTGGTCGGCATCACCGCCGCAACGCCATTCGGGTAGGTCATTGCAACGCTGTGCAATCGCAGCATCGGCCGCTTTCCTGGAAGCCCAATTGGGCCCGTTGCCTGAGCGCCATGATCGAAAATTTCGAACGAATGACGCTATTGTTCGGTAATTCTGATCTAGCAACGGCAAATGACGCACGGATGACAGCGCGTGGTCGGCGGAATGCAGATTTCCGATTGAGAGTCGGGAGTTCGTGCGGTTCGCGTCGCGCGCGCCGCAAAAGCCTTCAGAAAAACTCGCCGGTTCGGCTGGCCTACGGCTTTGCCGGGTGGATGAAAGCCCAGGGGCTGACTTCCGAATCCTTCGGCACCTCGATGTCGATAAGGTAGGGACCGCCGTCCGCCAGCGCCTTCTCCAGCGCGGGCCTGAACATCCCGGGGGAGGTCACCCGAGCCGCACCGACGCCAAAGGATTCCGCGAGCCTGACGAAATCCGGATTGACCAGATCGGATGCCACCACGCGGCCGTCGAAATGCTCGCGCTGGTCGCGGCGCACGTTGCCGTAGGCGTTGTTGTTGAACACCAGCACGACCACGGCGATATTGTACTGCACGGCGGTCGCCAGCTCCTGCACGCCGAACATGAAGCCGCCGTCGCCGGTGATGGCGACCACGGCTCTGTCCGGATGCGCGACCTTGGCGCCGAGCGCCGTGGGGAAGCCCGAGCCCAGCGTGCCCTGATAGCCTGAGGTGATGAAGGTGCGTGGTTCGTAAATCGGAAAGCCGTACCAGGAGGCAAAGCCGACCTGCGATAGCTCATCCGTCACGATGGCGTTCGATGGCAGGACCTCACGCAGAATATTGAGATAGGCCATCTGCGGCTGAACCTGCTGAATCTGGCGCAGCGCCGTCGCCGAGGCCTCGCGGATGGCGGCGCGGCGGCCGCTGGTTTTCGTATAGCCCTGCTTTCGAACCGCAGCGAGCAGTTCGCTGGTGCCGGGTTGTGCGTCCGATACCACGGCGGCGTCCGGCGTGAGGCGGCGCATTTCCGACGGATCGATATCGATGCGAATTGATTTCAGCCCCTCCGGCTGAAATGGCC
>JBAVEE010000971.1:0-3209 GCA_049587575.1 Bradyrhizobium sp. | reverse complement strand
GCCTGCGCGGCGTCCGACATCGACGTCAGCACGGGGGTCTTTTCGGCTTGCTGGAACGCGACGTCGATGACGTAATTCTTCTCCTCGCGGAAGGAGTGGACATCGACGTCGCCGATCATGGTGAGTTCCACCACGGAAGTTTCGCCTTCGACCTTCTGATTGATCGACGCGATGTTCGGCGGCGCCGCCAGCTTGGCGTCGGCCAGGTCGAACACCAGCACGCCGCTGAACAACAGCCTGAGCTTCTGCTCGTTCAGCACCGAAGAGACACCGACACCATCAGGCACTTCGAAGACAAAACGCACGAAGGTCGGCTGGACCGACGCGCGGACCCGGATGGGCGGACGCTTCTTCGCCTCGGTCAATGCCCGCTGCTGGCGCAATTCGCGCTCGGCGACCCGCGCGCGCTCCGCCAGTTCGCGAACCACCTCGGGTGGAAGGCCGGGAGGCGCGCCGTTCCACGAGTCCGGCAGGAAATCGACGAACACCCTTTCGCCGGCGGTCATGGTGTTGATGGTCACCCTGCGCGCCAATGACAGCCGGATCGCCGAGCCATCCGGATCGCGTCGCGCCGACCCGACATAGTCGGGCACCGCGTCGGATAGTTGATCGACGGCAAGGTCAACCGGACGGTTGAACCGGATCACGACAATCGTGCCGGCCGTGGTCACTTCAGCATCGACATCCTCGGCGAAAGTGAGCACCAGCCGGGCATAGCCGCCGCCTGCGGAAAATGTCGCATCGCCCTTGACCAGATCCGCCCGGCAGACGCCGGGACAGATCAGGCCGATCAGGGCGAGACCTGCCGCGAGCCATGAGGGCCGACCGAGGCAACGCCGGACCGTCCGCGCACAAGCGTGCACTCGCGACCAAGATCCTGCGGCAGCCGTTCGCGCCATTTCAACCTAGTCTTTCAGTTCAACGATCCGGTCGCCGGCGGGACGCCAATGCACGCACCGCGCGCATCGGAATCTAGAATTGGCGATTTAAGGACTTGTTAAATATCCCCGCTAATTGAACTTTTGCGGCAGCACTTTGCCTTCGATTTTGGGAAGATCGGCTGACGATGCGGACTTGTCCGTCCCGGCGCGGCGCGCCATCTCGACGGTGAGCCGCTCGGCCGCATCCGTCGACATCAGGCCGAGAATCTCGGCCATCTTCCGCGGTGCAATCTGCGAAGCGATTTCGAACAGCACGGTCATTTCCAGCCGGTCGAACACCTTGGCGGCGTCCTTCGCCTTCATCCCCTCGTACATGGTAATGATGCCCTTGAAGCGCGCGGCATCCGCATCGCTTTTCTGTTGGGTCGCCGCCGCGATCCGCGCCTCGATCGCCTTCAGCTCCTCGACCCGCACCTCGGCGCGCTTTTCGGCGGCCTTCAGAAGGCTCTCGCGAATATCGATTTCGCGCGCGCGGGCTTCGAGTTCCTGTCGCCGCGACTGCAGCCGCTCGAGGATCGCGCGCTCCGAGGGCGAAACCGGCTGACCCTGCTCAGGATTGGTGACGGTCTCGGCCTTCGCTACTTCCGGGGCATCGGCGGCCTTGGCCTCTTCCTCCTTGGGTTTCTCCTTGACCGAACCCGTAATATCCGCGTTGTCGATCTTGTTGCTGCCGGGAAAGTTAAAGACGTCCTGCGCCCAGGATTGCCTGGTCGAGTCCGGCCGATAGTCGAACACGTAGCCGCCATCGAGCACGAGCCCGGCGACCTTCAGCACGGCCAGGCCGAAGATCGCAACCAGGACCACCGGAATCACGCGGATGTCACGGAATGATTTCATGCGGCGAGGCCATCAGACCTTTTGCGGTCGGAAAACGCCTGAGCTGCCGCGGCGACGGCCTTGGCCGTCGATACCCTCGAGATCGCAGCCTCCGGCTCCGCCGCGGGCCGCGCGGCGATCGCTATCTTGGACAGCCGCCGAAGCACGTTGTCGCCTTCCGCCAACTGCTTCTTCAACTGCAACGACATCTGGCTCGCCGACGTCAGCTGGTTGCCGAGATTTTCGTTGACGTCGCGCACGGTGTGTTTGAGGCCGCCGATGGCGCGCTCGGCGATCTCGGTCGCCGTGATCAGCTCCCCGATCGTCGCCTTCAGCGAATGTTCGTCGGCCTTCAGACGCTTCAGCCGGCTGTTCAACAGCATGCAATAGCCGATCGTGAGCATGAGCAATATCGCTACAAGACTCTCGATCGCAACTCCGAATGAGTGACTCATTGGGCCTCCATCAACTTGGTTTGCTCATCGGCCTTCTCGAACATCGCGAAGGTGGTATTCGGCTTGCGCAGCTGCTTGGTGACGCGGATGGCGACGCGGTCGCCGACCCGGCCCATCCGTCCCTCGGTCAGGATCACGCTGCCGCAACGCACCGCCACCAGCGCGTCGGCCTGCATCTCCAGCGGCAGGGTGTCGCCGACCTTCAGCTTCATCAGGTGCTTGAGCGGGATATCGGCTTCGTAGAGCACGGCTTCGACGGAAATCTGCGCTTGCGCGACCTCGGTTGCGAAATGACCCTCCCAGATCGGATCGCGGCCGAATTTCTCGCCCATGAACATCTGCATCAGCACCGGGCGGATCGGCTCGATGGTCGCATAGGGCAGCAGCAACTCGATATTGCCGCCGCGATCCTCCATGTCGATATGCAGCCGCACCAGGATGGCGGCGTTGGCGGGCCGGCTGATGGCCGCGAAGCGCGGATTGGTTTCCAGCCGGTCGATGCTGAAGGCCACCGGCGACAGCGGCCGAAAGGCCTGCTCGGCATCGGCCAGCACCACTTCGACCAGCCGCTTGACGAGATTGGTTTCGATCGTGGTGTAGGGCCGGCCCTCGATGCGCAGCGAGGTCTGGCCGCGGCGGCCGCCGAGCAGCACGTCGATCATCGAATAGATCAGGCTGGAATCCACGGTGGCGAGGCCGAAATTCTCCCATTCCTCGGCCTTGAACACGCAGAGCACGGCCGGCAGCGGGATCGAATTCATGTAGTCGCCGAACCGCACCGAGGTGATGCGGTCGAGCGAGACTTCGACGTTGTCGCTGGTGAAATTGCGCAACGAGGTCGTCATCAGCCGCACCAGGCGGTCGAAGACGATTTCGAGCATCGGCAGACGCTCGTAGGACACCATCGCCGAATCGATGATGGCGCGGATGCCGGAATGATCGTCGAGATTGACCTCGCCGGCGGAAAAACCGAGCAGATTGTCGATCTCCTCCTGGG
>JBAVEE010000970.1:0-1780 GCA_049587575.1 Bradyrhizobium sp. | reverse complement strand
TGTCTCGAGCCTATCAACGACCGCGGCCAATGCTGCGGCGCAGGGGCTATCGATCGTGGTGCCCCTCTATAACGAGGCGGCCGGGCTTGCATTGCTGCACCGGCGGCTTGGCGAACAGGCAAGCGCGCTCCGGGACCGTTATGGCCTGGCTTGCGAAGTCGTCTATGTCGACGACGGCAGCGCCGACGCGACGCTCGCCATCGCGCGCGGCCTTGCCGCCGACACGCTCGACGTTCAGGTGGTGTCGCTGTCACGCAATTTCGGCAAGGAAGCAGCCCTGATGGCGGGACTGGACCATGCCCGGCGCGGCGCCGTCCTGTTCATGGACGGCGACGGTCAGCATCCACCCGACCTCGTCGAGAAGCTTGTCGGTCACTGGATCGATGACGGCTACGACGTGGTCTATACCGCCAAGGCGCATCGCGACAACGAATCCTTGCTGCGGCGGCTTGCCGTCCGTGGCTTCTACGCGCTGATCAATTGGGGCGCACGGCAGAAGATCCCGGAGGATGCCGGCGACTTTCGCCTGCTGTCGCCGCGCGCGGCGGCGGCGCTGCGCCAGCTCCCTGAACGCAATCGCTTTTTCAAGGGCCTTGCCAGCTGGATCGGCTTCCGCCAGGTCCGCGTCGACTACGAGCCCGCGGCCCGCGCCCACGGTATCACCACGTTCAGCGCCGGCCGGCTGGTCGGGCTTTCGATCGAAGGACTGACGTCGTTCTCGGTGGCGCCGCTGCGATTTGCCAGCCTGCTCGGGGTCTTGCTCGCGACAGGCGCCTTCCTGTTCGGTCTCTCGATCCTGTGGGAAACCTGGGTGGATGGAAAGTCGGTTCCCGGCTATCCCTCGCTGGTGGTCGGCCTGATGACCATTGGCGGCGTGCAGCTCATCATGATCGGCATCGTCGGGGAATATATCGGGAAGATCCTTTCAGAGATGAAGGCGCGTCCGATCTATTTCGTCGCCGAGCACAGCGACAAACGCGTCGAAGCGAAAACCGACGCCAGCGCCGGCGAAAGGACCGCCGCCGAATGAACGATGCCGCGGCGCCGCGCCGCATTTGGCTGTGCGCCGATGATTACGGGATCAGTCCCGGCGTCAACCACGCCATTCGCGACCTGATCGAGCGCGGCCGTCTCAACGCCACATCGGTGATGGTGGTCGGCCCGGCCATTGGCCGTGACGAAGTCAGCGCGCTCAAAATCCTCGCTGCGAACAGTCCGCGTTGCGCCATCGGCCTGCACGTCACCTTGACGGCGCCGTTTCGGCCCCTGACGATGCACTTCAGGCCGGTCGACGGCGGCCTGTTTCTGCCATTTCCGAAACTGCTGCGCGCCGGCCTGATGCGCAGGCTCGATCCTGAACTCATCCGCACCGAATTGATGGTGCAATTTTCGATCTTCGGCGAATTGTTCGGCCGTGCGCCGGACTTTGTCGACGGTCACCAGCATGCCCAGCTGTTTCCGGGAGTGCGTGACGCGTTTCTGGCGGCGGTAAACGAAGCGGCGCCGAACGCCTGGGTTCGCCAGGGCGGACGCAAGCGGCCTTTGATCCAGCGGCTCGGCTCGCCCAAGGCTTTGGTTCTCGACGCCTTGAGCGCGCAGTTTCGCCGCCGCGCCGCGCGCGCCAATATCGCATTCAACCCCGGATTCGCCGGCGCTTATGATTTTTCCGGACAACCCGATTTCGCGGCCCTGATGCAACAATTTCTCGATGGTCTGCCCGAGGCAGGCGTCATCATGTGTCACCCGGGGGTGGTGGATGATATCCTCGTCAGGCTCGATC
>JBAVEE010000969.1:0-2440 GCA_049587575.1 Bradyrhizobium sp. | reverse complement strand
AATTTCACCTCGCCGTCGACGCCGTCGGCGATGTGGCGGGCCAGCGTGGTCTTGCCGGTGCCGGCATAGCCGAACAGCCGGAATACCGGCGGCGTGCCGTTCTTGCCGGGCTTCGCCTTCAGCCAGTCGGCAACGGCCTTCAGCGCGGAATCCTGATGCGGCGTAAAGGTGGTCACGTAAGGATTTTCATGGGGTCTCGGTGGGGAGGGCCGTGCGCGGGGCGCGACGACTCAAACGAGCCCCGAAACTAACCATTCATACCACAGGTGCAAGCCGGCTTCCGCGGCGCACGGATTGGCTCCTCGCGACACCATACTACTTTGCATGGGGTTGTTTTCGATATTTTAGCCGGGAGGCCCGCGGCCGGGCGCATCGGGCGCGCCGTGTTTCTTACGCCGCTTGCCCCGAGGCTGGACTCGGCTTCCATGGGGAATACACTTTGCGGAACAACAAGCCGGTCGCGGGAGAGGCGTCATGAAGTTCGGCATCTTCTATGAGCTGCAACTGCCGCGCCCGTGGCAGGCCGGCGACGAGCTCAGGCTTTATCAGGACGCGCTGACGCAACTGGAGACCGCCGACCGGCTTGGCTATGACCATGCCTGGGTGGGAGTTGGGCTGCCGGCCCGGTAAGTATTCGCCCTGTTTGCAGCAGAGCGCGTGGTGGTCAGCCTTGAAGCGCCGCGAGCAATTCGTCGGGCCGCTCCAGCATCATCATGTGGCCGGCGCCGCGCAGCACGACGGTGCGCGAATTCGGCAGCGCGGCGGCCAGCGCCTTGCCGGACTTTGCAGGCGTCATCATGTCGCGCTCGCCGAGAATGAAGGTGGTCGGGACGGCGATCCTTGCGGCGGCGGCCAGCGCACCCTGGTAGGCGTTGCACGCAGACAGGTCGTTGAACAGCACGCCGGGCCGGCCTTGTTCCAGCACGCGCTGGGCGCCGCCGTGCATCCACAAACCCGGCGCAAGGCTGCCGCCCAGTTCCGCCTGATAGCCGAGACCCCAGATCGAGACCATATCGACGGCGGCGTGATCGTTGGTCTCGGCGGCTTTGAGCAGATCGGGTCCGACCGACATGGTCGCCGCCGTTCCGATCAGACCAAGCGCGGAGACCTTTGCCGGATGCCGCGCAGCGGTCTCGAGCGCAATCAACGAACCCATGGAATGACCGACCAGCCGCGCCATTGCGACGCCGGCGGCGTCGAGCAGGGCGGCGGTCCAGTTGGCCATATCGGCAATCGTGGGCAGCGGCGCGCCGGATGATCGGCCATGGCCGGGCAGATCGGGAGCCAGCACGCCGTAGCCGTGATGCGCGAACCACCGGCTGTGCAGGGCCCAGGTGGTATGATCGAAGCCGGCGCCGTGCAGCAGCACGAGGGTCGGTTGCGAGCCATCGAACTTCCGGCCGCCGGTGGCGACGAAGGTATCGATGCCGTTCACGGATAACTGCATGGCTCAAGCCTTCTGCGAAATACGGAGCGCCTGGCCGAGGTCATCGATGATGTCGGCGGCGGATTCTATACCGATCGACAGCCGCACCAGTTCTTCGCCGATGCCCGCAGCCTTTAGCTGGGCGGCATCCATCTGCTGATGGGTTGTGCTGGCGGGATGAATGACCAGGGTCTTGGCGTCGCCGACATTGGCCAGATGGCTGACCAGCCGCAAGGACTCGATGAACTTCCGCCCCGCTGGCCGTCCGCCCTTGATGCCGAAGCTGACGATCGATCCGGCCCCGCGCGGCAGTAACCGTTTGGCCAGTTCATGGTCGGGATGACTTTCCAGCGAGGGGTGCAGAACCCAGTCGACCGCCTTGTTCGCGGCGAGCGCCTCGAGCACCGCATGGGTATTGGCCATATGGCGCTCCATGCGAATGCCCAGCGTCTCGACGCCCTGCAGCAGTTGAAAGGCATTGGTCGGCGACAGGCACGCGCCGAAGTCGCGCAGGCCTTCGGTACGCGCCCGCATGATAAACGCCGCCTGGCCGAACTGCTCGTCGAAGACAATGCCGTGATATCCGGCATAGGGCTCGGTCAGGACCGGGAATTTTCCGGAAGCTCGCCAGTCGAACCGGCCGCCGTCGACGATCGCGCCGCCGATGGCGATGCCGTGGCCGCCGATCCACTTGGTGGCCGAGTTCATCACGATGTCGGCGCCAAGCTCGATCGGGCGGCTGAGATAGGGGGTCGCGAATGTATTGTCGATCAAGAGCGGGATTTTGGCGTCGTGCGCGACTCTCGCAACTCCGGGGATATCCAGCACCTCGAGGCCGGGATTGCCGATGGTCTCGCCGATCACCAGCCTCGTGTTGGGTTGGATCGCCGCGCGGAACTGCTCCAGCGCGCGCGGCTTGACGAAAGTGGTGGCGATGCCGAAGCGCGGCAGGGTATGCGTGAGCAGGTTGATACTGCCGCCATAGAGCGAGGAAGAGGCGACGATGTGGTCGCC
>JBAVEE010000968.1:0-3473 GCA_049587575.1 Bradyrhizobium sp. | reverse complement strand
CCGACATCTGGAATGTCACGATCGCTCAGATCGCGCCGATTCTGCCCTATGTACTGCTGGTGTTGATCCTGATTGTTCGCCCCATGGGTCTTATGGGGACACGCGAGACATGAGCGGGGTCGCGATATCGGCGCCGCACACCCGGCCAGCCACCCGCAGCGAAAACCTGCGCTTCTATGGCATCTGGGTGATCGCCGCGATTGCGCTCGTTATACTGCCCCTGATATTTTCCTCGGGCGGCTCGCTCACATCATTCAGTCTGATCGGAATATCGATCGTCTTCGCGCTGTCTTACAACATTCTGCTTGGCCAGACTGGCCTGCTGTCGTTCGGTCACGCCGTTTACTACGGTCTCGGCGGGTTCCTCGCGATTCACGCGATGAATTTGATTGTCGCGCACCAATGGCCGATCCCGCTCCCCTTCATTCCGCTGTTTGGCGGTCTCGGCGGACTTGGCTTCGCTGTCGTGATCGGTTGGGTGATGACCAAACGCGCCGGCACGGTGTTCGCGATGATTTCGCTTGGTATCGGCGAACTGGTTGCCTCGTCCTCACTGATCCTGCGCAGTGTGTTCGGTGGAGAATCGGGCATTACCACCGACCGCACGACCCTGCCACATATGTTCGGCTGGAGTTTCGGGCCGCAAATCCAGATCTATTATCTGATCTCATTCTGGTTGATGATCTCGGCGATCGCGATGTACGCGCTTACGCGCACGCCGCTCGGGCGAATTTGCAACGCGGTACGCGACAATCCCGACCGCGTCGAGTTCATTGGATACGATCCTCACGCCGTCCGTTATTTCGCCTATTGCTTCGCCGGTTTCTTCGCCGGCATCGCTGGCGGGCTCACCGCAATCAATTTCGAGATCGCGAATTCGGCCTATCTCGGCGCGGCGCAGTCGGGCATGGTACTGTTCGCGACCTTCATCGGTGGCACCGCGTACTTCTTCGGCCCAATCCTGGGTGCCATTCTCGTTACTTTCCTGCAGCTGGGGCTGACCAACGTCACCACCGTATGGCAGCTCTATTTCGGCATCATCTTCATTGGCAT
This sequence comes from Bradyrhizobium sp., assembly GCA_049587575.1. Classification (GTDB taxonomy): domain Bacteria; phylum Pseudomonadota; class Alphaproteobacteria; order Rhizobiales; family Xanthobacteraceae; genus Bradyrhizobium. Next base: position 2,420 of record JBAVEE010000968.1, on the reverse strand, counting down.
CGTGATGTTCGCGCCTGCCGGCATCGCCGGTCTTGTGATGATGCACCGACCCTTGATCCGCGCCAGGACGCTGGGAATGATGATCCCGTCCTATCTGCTGTCACTGATACCGACGGTGGCGCTGGCTTTCGGCCTTGTCCTCGCGATCGAAACGGTCGCGCACTACACCGAAAGCGAGGGCGAGGGCAAAGTCATCAATCTCTTTGGCGTGCCCTTTGATTCGACTTCCCCGCTGACATGGGGCGTCGCAGCCGTATTGGTTGTTGGCGGCTTCTTCGTCGCCCGTGTCACCTGGCGGCTGGTCGCTGAAGCCTGGGACCGTGCTACGACCGTAGCTCGTGACCGGGGGTGCCTTGCGTGACGGCTGCCATCGAAATTTGCTCGGTCGAGAAGCGCTTCGGCAATGTGAGCATCATCCGCGATCTCAACCTCAGCGTCGCGCGGGGTGAGCGCCACGCCATCATCGGGCCCAACGGCGCCGGCAAATCTACAACCTTTAACCTCATCAGCGGCTATATCACGCCGAATTCGGGTGAGATCAGGCTGAATGGCGATTTGATCTCGGGGATGAGTCCATTCAAGATCAATCGGCGCGGTCTGTCGCGTTCGTTCCAGATCACGAACGTCTTTGCCCATATGACCGTATGGGAAAACCTGCGCTGCGCCGTGCTGTGGTCGACCGGGCAGCGCTACGCGTTCTGGAAGAATATCGACAACCTGCCCGAGGTGCGCGACCGCACCGCGCAGATCCTCGCCGACATCAACCTGACGGAGCGCCGCGACGTGCCGGCGGGGCTTTTGACCTATGCCGAGCAGCGCGCGCTGGAGATCGGCATCACGGTGGCAGGGGGCGCCGATGTCATCCTGCTGGACGAGCCGACCGCGGGCATGAGCCACGCCGAAACCGAGCGTGCGGTCGCCCTGATCCGGCGCCTGACCGAGGGGCGCACGCTGCTGATCGTCGAGCACGACATGAGCGTGGTGTTCGGCCTCGCCGACCGGATTTCGGTGCTGGTGTACGGTGAGATCATCGCCTCCGGCACACCGGAGGAGATCCGTGGCAATCCGAAGGTCCGTGAAGCCTATCTCGGCGAGGAGGCTGCGTGATGCTGGAGGTCGCCGATCTGCACGCCTATTACGGCAAGAGCCATATCCTGCAGGGCGTCGACATGCATATCGGCGCCGGCGAGGTCGTCAGCCTGCTGGGACGCAACGGCGTCGGCCGCTCCACCACCGTCAAGGCGATCATGGGCGAGGTGCCGCCGCAGGGCTCGATCAAGTTCAAGGGCAGCGACATTGCGGGATTGCCGAGCTACCGGATCGCGCATCTGGGGCTTGGTTACGTTCCGGAGCACCGCGATATCTTCCCGGGCCTGACGGTGCGGCAAAACCTGATGCTTGGCATCAAGGATACCAGGCGCGCCGGCAAATGGCGGCTGGAGGATATGCTGGCGATGTTTCCCAACCTCGCGGCGCGGGCCGACACGGCGGCCGGCGTGCTGTCGGGCGGCGAGAAGCAGATGCTGACGATCTGCCGCACCCTGATGGGCGATCCCGAACTGATCATGATCGACGAACCCACCGAGGGGCTGGCGCCGCTGATCGTGCAGCAGGTCGGCGACCTCATCGCCGAAATCGCCCGGCGCGGCGTCGCCATCCTGCTGGTGGAGCAAAAACTCTCGATCGCGATGCGGATATCGCATCGCGTCTACGTCATGGGCCACGGCCGTATCGTGTTCGAGGGCACGCCCGCCGAACTCAAGGCGAATGAGGCCGTCCGCAAGGAATGGCTGGAGGTCTAGAATTTCGTTCTAATGCGTTCTTCCGGCGCGGACCGGTACCCCCCGGATCAAGTCCGAGGGGATGCTTCGCTCGAAAACGCTCTGGATTACTCCCCATAGCGGCGCAGGCGTTCGAGATCGACGATGGTCACTCCGCCATATTCGAGCCGCAGCAGACCTTCCTTCTCCAGTTGCTTCAGGCACTGATTGGCATTTTGCCGGGAGATGCCGGACAGCGCGCCGATCTCTTCCTGGGTGATTTCCAGATGGCGCGTCAGGTCCGGATAGAGGATGGGATTGAACAGCGATGCAATGCAGCGAGCCAGACGAGCCGTCGCATCCAGCGTTCGGCCGTATTCAAGCAGCGCTATAAACTGGCCGAGACGTTCGTTGAGTTGCCCCACCAGGAAACGATTGAAGCCCACGCTGTTTTCGAACAGCCAGAAGAAGGTGGTGCGGTCCATCAACGCCAGGCGCGTATCCCGCAAGGCCACCACATCGTAGCGCCGCGCTTCCTTCTTGAGCACGCTGCCCTCGCCGAACCATGCGCCTGCAGTCAGGCCGGTGAAGGTCGTGGCCTTGCCGCCACGGGAAACGATGCCCATCCTGACCAGGCCGGTGACGACACCGGTCCAGTAG
>JBAVEE010000967.1:0-4362 GCA_049587575.1 Bradyrhizobium sp. | reverse complement strand
CCCAGACAAGGGTCGAAGCGAGCCCATCCGCGCTTTTTGACAGAACGCACCATTGCGCAACCGGATTGCCTTCGATGATCCACGACGGCTCGATCGGCATCGGCGTCAAATTCACGACAATGTTGCTGGTTTCAATCAGTGCACGCGACATCCCGGCCCCCAACGGAAAATTTCAAATCGGCTCAGGATGCCTAAAGCAGCAGCCTGGCGAACTCGACGCCAAGCTAGTAACAATCTTTTAAACTTTCCTTACGGATATCGAGTCAAAGCTGCAGGATTCAAAGCCTGGTTGCAGCAAAACCGGCGCTTCCAGCCTTGTTTTGACGCGTTTTCCTGATGTGAACCATATCCGCTTCGCTCCGAAACGTCCCGGGTTCAGGCCCACTCGCCTTGCCGGAATACCGGCACGCGCCGACCGTCCGCATAGAGACCGTCGATGTCAATCTTGCCCGAGCCGATCATCCAGTCGATGTGGATGAGGCTTTTGTTGCCGCCTTGCGCCGCGATCTGCGCGGGTGTCAGCTTCGCACCGTCGACGAAGCATTTCGAATAGCATTGGCCGAGCGCGATGTGGCAGGCAGCGTTTTCGTCGAACAGCGTATTAAAGAACAATAGACCGCTTTTTGAAATTGGCGAGGAATGAGGCACCAGCGCCACTTCACCGAGCCGCCGCGCGCCCTCGTCGGTATCGAGGACCTTGTTCAGGACTTCCTCGCCGCGGCTGGCTTTCGCCTCCACGATGCGCCCTTCCTCGAAGCGCACCGCGATGTCCTCGATCAGCGAGCCTTGGTAGGACAGCGGCTTGGTGCTGACGACGTGCCCGCTGACCCGCATTGCGTGCGGCGTGGTGAACACCTCCTCGGTCGGGATATTTGCATTGCAGGTGATCCCGTTCTTCGCTGTGGAGGCGCCGCCTTGCCATTCGTGGCCATGGGCGAGCCCGATCGTCAGGTCGGTACCGGGTCCGGAGTAATGCAGCGCATCGAATCTCTGTCCGTTCAGCCATTCGGTCCGGCTGCGCAGTGTGGCATTGTGCCTCTGCCACGCCGCGATGGCATCATCATTATCCACCCGTGAGGCCGAAAAGATCGCGTCCGCAAGCTTTGCGACGGCGACGGCCTCTTCGTCTTCGGGAAACACCAGCTTTGCCCATGACGGAGCCGGATAGGCGATGATGTTCCAGTTGATGTCGAAATTGACAATTCGTTCGAGCGCCGGCTTGTAGGCAATGGAATTGGCCTTGCTGGCGCGCGCAACCCTGGCCGGATCCTCAGCCGAAAGCAGCATCGGATTGTCGCCGACGATGGCGAGCCGCGCGGTGTTGCCGGCGAAGGCCTTCGCCATCCCGTCATAGAGCCAGTCGGCGGCACGGTCGAAGCCGTCATCTTGCCCAAACCGATAGCGCGACAGCGTGACCGCCTCATCGGACAGGATCGGGGTCACGAGGCCGGCCCCGGCCTTATAGGCATGTTCGGCGATCCGTCGCACCAACGGCAGCGCCACGGTCGGTGCGGTCACCAGCAGGTCCTGACCCGGCTTGAGTTGCAGTCCGACCTTGATGGCGACTTCGGCCAGCCGGTCGAGTTTAACGGGGTCGATCGGTGCCGAGTTGTTGTGTTGGTGAGCATTCATGGGCGGGCGGCCTGTTGTTCGATGAATTTCGATTGTAGCTTTTTTGACACGCAGTAGGCGGAACCGACGGCGCAAGTCACCATAGAAATGGTGAGACACGAGGAATTTATCAACGGGTGCATTCGCATAGCCCGCTGCTTTCCCGCCCATGGGTCCTTATGTCGTTATTTGGCTTTCGCGCCGATTTGGAGGGCCGCGGCGGGTCGATTTGATCTTGAGCCTTTATGGCGTGGACTTCATCTTCGAGCAGGTTCCCCGGATGATCACTGCGATCAATCTGGTCACGGCCGGACTGGGAATCTCGCTGGTGCCCGAGTCCATGCGGGCGCTGCACAACGAGAGCGTCGTCTATCGAAAGCTGGCGGCCGGTTCGCTGCCGCCGATACCGCCCACGCAGGTGTTTCGGCGAAACAACCCTTCAGTGAAACTTTATTGACGTGGTGCGAACCGCAAGCCACGCTATTTGGCAGATTGACAATACTTGCCCGCCGCGCCCCAATCCCGCGCCAAAGGAGATAGCGATGAGCACGGTAACGATCAACGGTCGCATTGAAGCCTTGCCCGACGATCCCGAAGCGCTTCTGGTCGATGTCATCCGCGACAAGATGGGGCTGACCGGCACCAAGCTCGTCTGCGGGGGCGGTGTCTGCGGCGCCTGCACCGTATTGCTCGACGGCGTACCAGTCGTGAGCTGTCTGATGCCAGCGAAGACGGTCGCCGGCAGGACGATCACGACCGTCGAGGGAATTGGCGGGGCAACGCTGCATCCGATACAGCGGGCGTTCATGGCGCTCGACGCCTTGCAGTGCGGCTTCTGCACGCCGGGCTTCGTGGTCGAGGCAGTCGCCTTTCACGACGCTTGGCGCAACGCGAAAGGCGCCGCCGTTCCCTCGCGCGAGGAGATCGGCGCGGCGCTGTCGGGCCACCTCTGCCGCTGCGGCGCCTATGACAATATTCTGCGCGCGGTGGCTGAAGCCTGTAGCGGCCGCTTCGACGGCGATGAAAGTGTCCCGCCGCGCCTCGAGGCCCGCGACAAGGTGACGGGGACCGCGAAATATACCGTCGATATCCGCCATGAAGGTCAGCTCGAAGGCTTGATCGTCCGTTCGCACATCGCCCATGGGCGGATCGTTGAACTCGACCTTGCGCCTGCGCGCGCGATGCCGGGCGTGATGGCGGTGATATCCCTGCTCGGGGACGACAGCATCGTCCGCTATGTCGGCGAACCGATCGCCGCGGTCGCCGCGAAGAACCACAAGACCGCGCACCAGGCCGCCGCGGCCATCGGGATCAAATGCGAGCCACTGCCGTCGGTCGTGGGCCTGGACGCGGCGCGCAAGCCGGGCGCTGCGCTGGTCTTCGAAAAATCAAACCGCAAGAAGGCCGGCAACGTGTCGGAGGGATCACCGGCGCCGGCCCCGTGGAAGCAGAATGTGCGAGGTCCGTCCGCGGCGTTTTCGCACAAGGCCCGGAAGGTGCGGAACGCGATCGCGACGGCGACGGAAACGCATGATCCGCTGCTGGTCGAAGGCGTTTTCCGGACCGCGGGTCAATCGCATACCTGCCTCGAGCCGCACGCCACCGTGGCGCGTTTCGACGGCGACAGCCTGACCCTGCATATCTCGACCCAGGCGGTGTTTCATTTGATGGAACTGATCGCGAAGCGATACAAGCTCGGCCGCGACAAGGTGCGCGTGATCGCCGACCATGTCGGCGGCGGGTTTGGCTCGAAGGGCAGTCTCGGCATCGACACCATCGCCGCGATCGAACTCGCGCGCGAGGCGAAGGCGCCGGTTCGCGTTGCGCTGGACCGGCACGACGAGTTGTCCGTCACGGGTTATCGTCCGGCAACGGAAATCAACATTGCGCTATTGCCGTCGCGCGAGGGCAACCTCAAGGCACTGTCGCTGACGGCCTATTCCGACAATGGCGCTGCCATCAACTCCACCATCGCGGCGCTGGGGCGCCTGATCTATCCCGCCGAGGCAAAGGAACTGATCGACTTCGACGTCATCAGCAATCTGCCGCCGGGCGCGCCGTTTCGCGGGCCGGGCGGACCACCGATGGCCTTTGCGCTGGAACAAGCGGTCGACGAAGCCGCGTTGCGGATGCGGATCGATCCGATCCGCCTGCGCAAGCGATGGGACACCGACCCCAATCGTCAGCGTCTTTACGACTGGGCGGCGGGGCTCGACGTCTGGCGCAACGCCGCGGCAACGACGGCGCAGACCGGTCGCTATCGCCGCGGCGTCGGCATTGCCGCGGGGTACTGGCTTTATCTGTGGCAGCCGGGCTCGAAGGTCGAATTGGCGATCAAAGGCGGGCGCCTCGTCGCAAGCACCGCGATCCAGGACATCGGCACCGGCAGTCGAACGGTGATCGCCAACACGGTGGCGCATGAATTCGGGCTGGAGCCGCAGGAGGTCGAGGTCCGGATCGGCGATTCCAACCTCATTGAAGGTCCGGGCTCGGGCGGCAGCCGGACCACGGCCTCGGTCGTGCCGCCGGCATTGCTCGCCATCCAGAAGCTCAAGGCCGCCATCGAGAAAAATCCGAATCGAAGACCGGCCGCGGGATCCAATGCGCCGTGGCGCGAACTGATCGCCGCGTCTCCCGATATCAGCGTGTCGGCGACGCGCCCGGAGGACAGCAGGCCGACGTTCCCGGGCGTGCGCTCGCCGCTGAAGGAAGCGGGCTTCATGGGAACCATCTTCGGCTGGATGATGCGCC
>JBAVEE010000966.1:0-2673 GCA_049587575.1 Bradyrhizobium sp. | reverse complement strand
ATCCTGATCATCGGCTCGGCGGCGGGTGTGGCCGCGATGGGTCTCGAGCAAATTCATTTCATCTGGTACGTTAAGCGTGTCAGCGGACTCGCACTGCTAGGATATTTCGGGGGTGCAGCGGTCTATTTCGTGCAGTACGGGCTGCTTCATTGAGGCTGTGGCTATAGGCGCGGGAGCACAAATCTCCGCCTCGGATCAAAAGCGCCGTTTTGGCAACCGGTCGGCCACTTCCGGTCTGCCCCGATCAGCAGACATGCTCAGAGTCCATCGGCATGTTTCAAAGGCGACAAGCGGACATCTTCGGCGCCCGCCGCACCACATTCGAGGTTGTGTTTGACAGCCTCTCGGGCTGGGGCTCAAACCGTGAAGTAACCGGGCTGGCCGATGTCGGCGATCAAGCCAGTCCCGGCAGGCGTCCAGCCCAACCGCTGCTGCGTCAAGGCGCTGGAGGCCGGCATGTCCAAACCGGCGAACATCGCCAGTGGACCATAATAATCGCCCGCATCTTCTTTCCTGATCGAAACCACCGGCACGTTCAGCGCGCGGCCGATCACTTCGATGACCTCGCGCATGGGTACGCCTTCCTCGCCAACGGCGTGGTAGACTCCGTCTGCCGCGCCCTTCTCCAACGCAAGCCGGTATAAGCGGGCGACATCCATCCTGTGCGCCGCAGCCCAGCGTTCGGCGCCCTCGCCGACATAGGCGGCGGCGCCTTTTTGACGCGCAAGTTCGAGCAGGTAAGTGATCAACCCGGCTTTTCCGTCGCCGCCATGCACTTGCGGCAGGCGTATCGCCATCGCGCGCACGCCACGGGGCGCATAGGCCAAACCGGCCTGCTCGGACACCCGCGGAACATGCGGGCTGGAATCGCGCCGCATATCTTCAGTGATCACCACACCCGGCGCGATGAGGCCCGTTCCCGAGGTGACGATGAAAGGCTTGTTCGTGCCTGCCAGCACATCGCCCATTGCTTCGATCGCGGTCTTGTCGATCGCGCCATTCTCCGCGAATTTCGTGAAATCATGGATGAAGGCCAGATGGATCACGGCGTCCGAATCCCTCGCGCCGCTCTTCAGGCTTTCGAGGTCCTGCAACGAGCCGCGATGCACTTCCGCGCCCAGTTTCTCAAGCGTCCTGACGTTCTCTTCAGAGCGCGCGAGGCCGACGACCTGATGCCCGTTCGCGATCAGTTCTCTGGTAGTTTCGGTGCCGATAAATCCGGCGGCGCCGGTGACGAATACGCGCATGAGAAACACTCCCTGTTCAGAACGCCGGGATATTGCTACGTTGCTCATTCGGGTAAAGTAGTGAGATCATACAGGTATAATCGCTAACAGGATGACGGACGCGAACTCGCTTGGGACTTACCTTAGGGATCGCCGCGCCAAGCTCGATCCTGCGGCATTCGGCTTTCCGCTGAAGCGGCGGCGAACGCCGGGACTTCGGCGCGAAGAAGTGGCGCAGCGCGCGAATGTGAGCGCCACCTGGTACACATGGCTGGAGCAGGGGCGCGGCGGTGCGCCCTCCGCCGATGTGCTGGATCGCATCGCCCGCGCCATGATGCTGACCCACGTTGAGCGCGAACATCTGTTTCTGCTCGGTCTGGGCCGGCCGCCCGAAGTCCGCTATCACGCGCCCGAAGGTATCTCACCCCGTCTGCAACGCGTGCTCGACACGCTGGAATACAGTCCCGCTTTTATTCGAACGGCGACATGGGATGTGATCGCGTGGAACAGGGCCGCCGCGGCGGTCCTCACCGACTACAGCACACTGCCGGATGGGCAGCGCAATGTCCTGCGCATGATGTTCCGCGACAGCCGCGTACGCGCAGCGCAGCCCAACTGGCAAAGTGTCGCGCGCTATGTGGTGGCGTCCTTCCGCGCGGATGTGGCGCGCGCCGGCGCGGCGCGCAATGTGCAATCGCTGGTCGATGAACTCTGCGCGACAAGTCCCGAATTCGCGGCGATGTGGCGTGACAACGATGTGCAGGGTCATGGCGATGGCGTGAAAGCTCTGCATCATCCCATAGCCGGACCGCTCTCGATGGAATTTTCGGGTTTCGCCGTCGATGGCCGGCCCGATCTCAACTTGGTGATCTACAATCCTGCAACGCCCGCGGATGCGGACAAGATCCGCGCGCTGCTGAAGTCTCTGCCGAAGTAGGCGCGGGCCGCTCCGATGCGTCCAGTCGAAGCCGTAACGAAACTTCCGACGTATGTTGGCTGTCTGAAGCGGAGCTTGCCACCGGGTCCGCGCAAGGCGCGGCCCGATAATAACTCCGCAAGCGTCTCGAAGGATGCGGCCCGACAAATATACGCCGCGGCCTCATGGTTCGAGACGGCGTTGACGCGCCTCCTCACCTTGCGGGTCTGATCCAGTAACGCAGCAAGACTACCCGGCGATCGACCCGATCGCCGCCTCCGGCGCGCTCTTGCCGCGGATCATATCGGAGGCCTTGTCGGCGATCATCATGGTGGAAGCGTTGAGGTTGGCCGAGATCATCCGCGGCATGATGGAGGCATCGACCACGCGCAGGCCCTGCAAGCCATGCACGCGCAACTGGTCGTCGACCACCGCCCATGGCGCGTCGGCCGGGCCCATCCGGCAGGTGCAGCCGGGGTGGAACGTCGTGGTGCCGCGCTGGGTGGCCGCGGCGAGGAATTCGTCGTCGGT
>JBAVEE010000965.1:0-1560 GCA_049587575.1 Bradyrhizobium sp. | reverse complement strand
TGTGCGGCACGATGGATTGCTTCGCCGCGCTCGCACTGACGGTTTATCTATCCTGCCATTTCGGCTCGCGTTTCTCGATGAAGGCGCCGATGCCTTCCTCGGCGTCGCGGGCCATCATGTTTTCGGTCATCACCTCCGCCGCATAGCGATAGGCGCCGGCAAGGCTCATTTCGGCCTGACGGTAGAATGCGGCCTTGCCGAGTTTGATCGTGTAGGCGGATTTGAGCGCGACCTTTTGCGCCAGCGCAATCGCCGCATCCCGCTCGGTGCCGGCAGCCACGACGCGGTTGACGAGACCGATATCGCGCGCGGTTGCCGCCGAAATCGCCTCGCCGGTCAGCAGCATCTCCATCGCCTGCTTGCGCGGGACGTTGCGCGACAATGCCACCATCGGGGTCGAACAAAACAGTCCGATATCGACGCCGGGTGTGGCGAAGGACGCGGTCTCCGACGCGACCGCAAGATCGCAGCTTGCCACGAGCTGGCAGCCGGCGGCTGTGGCGACCCCCTGGACGGCGGCTACGACCGGCTTGGGCAGGTGCACGATCGCCTGCATCATCGCGCTGCAGGCCGTCATGATCTCGGCAAAATAGCCGCGGCCGCGATCGGCGTCGGCGCGCCGGGCGTTCAGCTCCTTCATGTCATGGCCGGCCGAAAACGCGGTACCGTTGGCCGCGATCACCAGCGCCCGCACGCTTGAATCGTCATGAATTTCCCTGAGCGCCGCATCAAGTTCGGCGATCAGGCCCTCGGACAGGCTGTTGCGGGCTTGCGGCCGATTGAGCGTGAGCACCGCGATGCCGCCGAGTATCTCGCGCAGCAGGATCGGCGATGGCGGCGTGGCGAAGCGTGCGGTTTGGCTCGTCATCGAAAAATCCACCTGATATCCACTTCATATCCCCTTGGGCACGGGCATCACCTTAATGTAACAAGCAGCACGAGGCGAGACGAGGGCAGGCGGAGCACATGGCAATTGCAAAAATGAGCGTGGCGGAGCTGGAGCGGTTTCTCCATGCCGAATTCCCGCAGGCCTTCAGCGGCGGCGATATTTCGATCGAAAGCGCCGATGGCGCGACCTGCCTGCTGCGGCAGCGTTACGGCGAGCAGATGCTGCGTCCGGGCGGGACCATCTCGGGACCGACGCTGATGGCGCTGGCCGATTTCGCCATGTATGTGGTGCTGTTGTCGGCGATCGGTCCGATCGGCCTCGCGGTTACGACGAATCTGAACATCAACTTCCTGCGCAAGGGGGCGCCCGGGCAGGATGTGCTTGCGGCAGCGAAACTTTTGAAATTGGGCAGGCGGCTGGCGGTTGGCGAAGTCAACCTGCTGTCCGGCACGTCGCCCGATCCGATCGCCCATGTGACTTCGACCTATTCCATTCCAAATACTTAGTGTTTTATACGGTAATATAACACCATATTTGTAAGTCATTGGTTTTACATAGATAATCGTGCTGTGGCGGCATTGACGCCTGCGCGAGACCTATCTAGAACCGCCACAGTTCGGCGCTGACGCGCGCCTGTCCCCCTCTCACGGATTTCCTCTCATGAAAACGTT
>JBAVEE010000964.1:0-2401 GCA_049587575.1 Bradyrhizobium sp. | reverse complement strand
GAATTACCTTGTTCACGCTACCTGCCATCGCCGCTCTCCACTCTCGTCATCATTGCACTGGTCCGCCCCGCAAGCCATTCGGCCGGAGGCGTCAGGTCGCCGCTGCCGTTACGCGCGGGACCACCTTGCCGCGACCCTATACGCTCGCCCGTCCCGCGAGCTTCGGGATCGGCGGTTATCCACATATAGCATTTCATCCCACAATGTTCCAGTTTTGTTCTTTAAAATTGACGCCCGCCGGCAACATTGGTCCGAGCCCGCATCCTCGGTTGGGCCGGCCATCGGCCCGCCGCGCGAAAAGGCTCCGGCCGATTCCGGAAAAACCTTACAATTCACTCACTTCCGGCCGGTCCACTTCGCCTGAAAGTGTTGCATTTCGGCGACGGTTTTTGTTCCCCAGTGCCGGTATGGTCGATTCTGAAATCAGATCGCCTGGCGGTCGCCAGCTCGAGGCAAAACGCTTCGGAATGAACGAAGCGAAGATTGAAGGCCGGAGAGAATACGATGAAGAAGTTCTTGCTGGGTGCGGTCGGTCTGTTTGCGATCGGCGTCGCCGCTCCTGCGGTGGCGGCCGATCTTCCGGCTCAGACCTATAGCAAGGCGCCCGTGATGATGCCCGCCTTCTATGACTGGAGCGGCGTTTACGTCGGCGTCAACGGTGGCTGGGGTACCGAGCGTCGCTGCTTCGATTCGATCAACCCGGCGGGGACCGTTATCGCGGCCGACGGATGCCACGATACCTCAGGCGCCGTCGCCGGTGGTCAGGTCGGTTATCGCTGGCAGAGCAGCTCCTGGGTGTTCGGCATGGAAGCGCAAGGCGACTGGGCCGATCTGCGCGGCAGCAGCGTGAGCATTATCAATCCCGCAAACATCAACCGGTCGCGGATGGATGCGTTCGGGCTGTTTACCGGCCAGGTCGGTTACGCCTGGAACACCGCCCTGCTCTACCTGAAGGGCGGCGCGGCCGTGGTCGCCGATCGCAACGACGTGCTTTTCGGCGGCGTGGTCGCGGCGACATCCTCGGGCGATAACCGCTGGGGCGGCACCGTCGGCGGCGGTCTGGAATACAGCTTCGCCCCGAACTGGTCGGCGGCGGTGGAATACGACCATCTGTTCATCGCCAATAACAACACCAACTTCACGGTCCCTCCCGGCCTTGTGGCTTTTGGCAGCGACCGGCTTCGCGGCGATGCCGATCTGGTCACCGTTCGCGTCAACTATCGCTGGGGCGGCCCGGTCGTCGCGAAGTACTGATCGCAGCCTTAGCCAGATCGGAATCGGAAAAAGGCCGGCCCTTCGCTGGCCTTTTGATTTGGGTCCAGGCTGGACCGCGCCGGTCGCGCCTGAATTCGAAAGGCGTCGGGCTTGAACGAAATGAAGAATGCCGGAGATAACAAGATGAAAAAGTTTTGGCTGGGCACGGTTGGTCTCGTTGCGTTGGGAGTGGCCGCGCCCGCTTTCGCCGCCGACCTTCCCGCGCAATCCTACAGCAAGGCCCCCGCGATCTTCGCCCCGCTCTATGACTGGAGCGGCATCTACGGCGGTGTCAACGCCGGCGGCGGCTGGAGCCACAACTGCTGGGATATCAACAATGTCGCGGGCATAGTGGTTGCCCCGGCCGTGACCGAGGGGTGCCACAATGCGAGCGGCGGCATGGCGGGTGCCCAGCTGGGCTATCGCTGGCAGAGCGCGAACTGGGTGTTCGGCGTCGAGGCCCAGGGCGACTGGGCCAGCCTGACCGGATCCAATCTGAGCTCGCCCGCGGCGCTGACTTCCGCCATCACCAACCAGACCAAGGTCGACGCCATCGGCCTCATCACCGGCCAGGTCGGCTATGCCTGGAACAGCTTTCTCTGGTACCTGAAGGGCGGCGCGGCCGTCACCGACGACAAGTACAACGGCATGCTCACCGGATTCGGGCTCATCGTCGACTCCGCGAGCGCGTCTCGTTGGGGCGGCGCGGTCGGAACCGGAATCGAATTCGGTTTTGCTCCGCAATGGTCGGTCGGCCTGGAATACGACCACCTGTTCATGGGCAGCCGCAACGTCAACTTTGCCGTCTTCAGCCTGCCGACGCGCATCGACAGCATCCGCCAGGACGTCGACATGGCGACGGTCCGCGTCAACTACCACTTCGGCGCCCCCGTTGTCGCAAGGTACTGATCGCGGCGCGAACGGCGGGTTGCGAACTGGGAAACAGCCTGCCTCGCGCCGGCTTTTTCTTTTTCCGCATACTGCTGCCCGCTGCTGCCATTCCGCTTTTTTGACGCTTTTTCTTCACGTGATCGGTTCCCCGCCTCGCCTGAAAATGCTTTGCCCGCAACAAACCGTTGATGGCTTGCCGGCAGCACTGGAAATTCTCTGCCGTTCTTCCTATGTTCCGAAGGCACCCATTGGCGTC
>JBAVEE010000963.1:0-3559 GCA_049587575.1 Bradyrhizobium sp. | reverse complement strand
GGGCGGGATTGTTTGCGATTACCTGCGCCCAGGAACCGGAAGACAATCCGATCATGAGAACGTCGCGCGGCGCCGCGTGAAACAAACTCAGCGCGTAGGGGCGAATGATTCCGTTCCGGTCGTCCTGCAGACGCACATTGAATCGTCCGTCATACATCCCGTTGCCGAACACGGTGCCGTCGGTATCGACCGTGATGATGCCGCTGCGATTCTCCACGACATAGGCGAAGGCGTGATCGAGATTTCCCTTGACGAGCAGATTTTCGATTACGCGGTGCGACATCAAGGGAACGACGACAAGCGCGACCGCCAGCACGCCGACCGCGTCTGCCATCCGCCGCAGCCGTTCTGATCGGGGGATGTCGAGCATGGCAATGAGGCAGAGCGCGCAGACCGTGCCCGCAATCGCGAGCCCGAGCGCCATTTGCACCAACGTCAGGTAATCCGTCAGAACGAAACCCGTAATGACGGCTCCCCCCGCAGAACCGAGGATATTGGAAAAATAAAGCAGCGAGGTTCGCATTCCCGCGCGATCGTCTGCCGGAACCCCGAACTGGGCGAGATAAGGCAACAGCGAACCCCAGCGGCGTGCAGTCAGATAGACCAGCAGCAAGGCGACGGCGAACACACCGGCGCCAAGCCACGCCAAATGCGCCATCAACGGCAGAAACAGGAAGCCAACCAGATTGGCGAGAACCAGTTCATCGGCAGCCCTCCGCATGGCATCGGTCGGCCGCAACGTTGCACACGTCTTCCCCGCGCTTCGTGCGCCGCCGGCGATACCGACGAGAAAGCATGCCAGTGTGATGGCAAAGGCGGTTGCACTCGATCCGGACGCGTAGGAGATGGTCCGGAACAGGAATATTTCGTAAGATAAGGAAATCAATCCTCCAAGCGCCGCCAACAGCAGCACCGGTCGCATGCCGAGGAGCGCCTTGCGAGCGCTGTGCACGGAAACCGCGACAGCGGGACGCGCTCCTTTGCGGTGAAACGCATGAGCCACGATTGCGCCGGCAGCTACAGCTATGTTGAAGCCGACTGCCGTGAAGACCGCGATGTGCATGCCGAAGAATGGAAACAGAACGCCGCAACATGCCAGGCACGCCGCCGCTGCTCCCATCGTGTTGACGTAATAAAGCAGACCGACGGCGCTGCCGACCTCCTCGGACCGTCGAACAAGATGTGAAACCAGAATGGGCAGCGTGGCGCCCATCAGCAAAGTAGGAACGATGACCAGCAACAGGTTGACCGCCGCCATCGCCGGGAGCGACCAATTTACGATAAGCGCGCCGGCTTGTTCGAATACGCTCAGCGACATGATACCGAAGGCGGCCGTCGCCAGTTCGATCGATGCCAATAAAGGCAGCAGGCTTATCCCCTGACGTTTCGAGACCCAACCGCCGGCAAGACTACCAAGTCCAAGCCCAAGCATGAACGCCGTGACCACGATGGTGACAGATTCCGAATTTACGCCGAAGATGCGGAAGAGCTCTCGCTGCCACGTCAGCTGATAAATCAGAGCCGGGAATCCGGAGAAAAAGAACAAAACGCAAAGAAATCGGGGCCATGCGGCGGCGCGAGTTGTCGTGCCTACTACGGGCAAGTCGAGCGTCGTCATGCGTCCTCCCTGGGGAAAATCGAAATGCTACGGGCAAATGGTCAATCAATAGTTGCGGAATAAACGTAACTCTATCGGATCGGCTCGTTTTCTCTGTGTCTGTTCAGGCATTTTTTGGACGTCACTACGTATCAGCGCGACGCCCGTTAGCTTGGGGCAAAGCGGAAGTAGGGTGGAAGCGCCGCCACTGCCGAAAATGACCCACCAAGCCGATATGAGCCAGAAACTTGCCGGGTTAGGCTGCGTTAATGCTGTAAGCGGCGACGATGTCGTCCGGCCCTTAGCGGTGGCTGTAGAGAGCCAGCCCAGACATGGCCGCTGGGATAAAAAGACGTCACGGCTGGGCAGCTGCGTGCGCTGCTCTCGCCTTGCCGGCGGTTCGGAACCGTATTAAGCAGCGCCCCCGCTTGGCCGCGCGTTCGGCGCGCGAATTGCTCGAACGAGACAAAGAACCTTCTGTCGTGACAGCGGAATGTCGAAAGCTCGCTTCTTGCCAGCCTGATCTCCCGTGGTGGGGCTCGATACGGCCACGGCTCACGCCACGGCCTCAAGCCTTCAGCTCTCCGGCGTCTCGAACTGAACTCACTCTCGGGCGCCCAAACTCGCGGCAGGGACTCGCATCAGCTCAAACAGGTGGAATGCCTCCACCCATATCGAGTGACGTGCAACTTCTCTGCAGGCGAAGCCTGCCGAGATGATGAGGCTATCCATCAGGCGTCTATTCGTATCCGATGAGATCAGAAGATACATTTTCCCATCAGCCTTGAGCCGCTGAGCCGCCTGATCGAACAATGCGAGGATGTCGCGATAGCCCGGCCCCGCATGCCACGCACGGTCTGCGTCGTCGCGCGGCTCTCCCGAAAACGATGGAGGACTGGCTATGATCACATCGAACTTGCTGGTCGGCGGCAGTGCTGAAAACAAGTTTGAATGAAGCGATGTCACTTGGGAGAAGCTGTTTTTTACCGCATTTACTTTCGCAGCGTCGACTGCCGCAGGATTAATGTCCAAAGCGAGAACCGATTTGGCGCCGGCCTTGGCGGCGGAAAGCGAAAGTATTCCGGACCCGCAACCGACCTCGACGACGGTTTGTCCACTCAAATCGAGAGACTGCAGAAAACGCGCGAAAAATGAGCTGGTCACAAAGATCTTGGGATGGAAAACCGTCGGGGGCACGTCGAGCTCAAATCCCGCGACCCGGGTGGTCGTAGGCCGCTTTCGGGTGAGGATGAAGTGGTAAGAGAAAAAATGGACGAGCTTCCGAAACAGCGCGCGGCCAGGGCTAAAAACGTCATCGACTGCCACCTTGTCGTCTGAGCTCATAAAGGTTCATCCTAATCAGTTTTGGTCGGAATCGTTCGCAAAATGCGGCTTGCAGTCTGCAACGGCGGTCCACCTGCAATGGTTCCGCGCCTGACTCGCCGGGTGCCACGGCGCGCCGAGAGGAATGGATCGCAACCACAATAGCCAACGATTCTTAGCCGCGCGGAATGGTTCTGCGGCCTCATCGGTTTTCCGGTATTGCGCCTTCAAGGCCTCTTGCCCGGCTGCCGTTACGCAATACACCGCGCGACCCTGGTCGATCGACCGCCGTTCGATCCAGCCCTTCGCTGTCATGCTGGCGCCGGTTTGCTTGCCCGATGGGCCCAGTTTTTCAAACGCTCATCCGCTGGAGGGTTGTTCTTTGGATTGAACTTGGAATGTGACGTGACCGCAATGACATTTTTGTCCCCCAAGAGTTCAAAGGGTGCAACGCGGCAAACGGAAGTCGCTTTCCCGGCGGATCATTTATTGAGGATTCAGCAAATCAGGTGCGCCGGTCCGCCGCTCGCTCCATCGGACACGACAGTGATTCCGTTTTCGATCGGGTCGTAGCGACGCTTGAGATTGGTCTCCGCTTCAGCCGCACGCCTGCGCACTTCTCCACGTCGGCGCACCCCC
>JBAVEE010000962.1:0-6018 GCA_049587575.1 Bradyrhizobium sp. | reverse complement strand
GTGCTGCGCCCACCGCCATCGCCTCGATCAGCGTCAGCCCGAAGCCTTCATTGCGCGAGGTGAAGGCGTAGATCGTCAGCCGCTGGTACCAGCCCGGCACCTGTTCGATCGGCAATTCGCCGGTCATGAGAAAGCGCGAATCAAGGCCGGCGGCCTCGATCCGCCGTTTCAGATCGTTGGCAAAGCCCTGTTGTTCCGGCGTGATCGCCCCGACCACGACGGCGGCGAAATCGGGATAGCGCGGCAAGAGCCGGCACATCGCTTCCACGAACACGTCGGTGCCCTTTTGCGCCCGCACCCGGCCAAAACAACCGATGGCGTAGCGGCCGGGCAACCCGGTTTCCGCGAACGCGGATGCGCGGTTCTCCGGCGGCGTGTAGCGACCAGTATCCACACCGTGCAGGATCACCGTCGCCTTGCGCTTGAGATATGAGGCCGAGATATCGCTGGTGGCGATGATCGCGTCCATCCTTCTGATCAGCCACCGCGTGATCCAGCTGTGATGCCGCTGCGCCGCCGAGGTGAACACCAGCTTCAACGGCCAGCCGAGCGACCTCAGCAGCACGCCTGCGATCATCTCGTTGTTGCGCCGCGCGTGCCAGATCAGCGGCGCAGGCCTCCGCCACAATCTCAGGAAATCGACAAATCCTATCCTTCCGATGCCGTCGGGCGCATCGGGGCCGAGCCACGCCGCGCGGAACATGTTGGCGAGTTTCGGGGCTACCATGCGATTGGTCGCGGTGACGCCGGAATAGCGCCTGTGCAGATTCGGCACGATCAGCTGCAGATTGTCAGCGGAAGTGTTCTCGATTCCCACGTCAGGCTCCGTTTCGCGCATTTCCTATACGCAACATTAAGCATAGTAGCCAGTTCAGGCGGGCCGAAACCACCTCTTCACCGCGACCCCGATAGCATCTCCCCTATATTGGGAGCGGGTGAGTTCATGACCGTGCTTGTCACCGGCGGCGCCGGCTATATCGGAAGTCACATGGTTCGCGCGCTGGTGGAAGCCGGCGAAAGCGTCGCCGTGATCGACAACCTTTCGACCGGCTTTTCCGCGTTGCTGCCCGAAGGCGTGCCGCTGTTCATCGGCGACGCCGCCGACGAGAACCTCGTCGAGGGCGTGATCGCCGCGCACAAGGTGGAAAGCATCATTCATTTCGCGGGCTCCGTGGTGGTGCCGGAATCGATGCGCGATCCGCTCGACTATTACCGCAACAACACCATGACCACGCGCAGCCTGTTGAACGCGGCGGTCAAGTCCGGCGTCAACCGCTTCATCTTTTCATCGACCGCGGCCGTCTATGGCAATCCGGATCAGGTGCCGGTTCCCGAGCATGCGCCGACCCGGCCATTGTCGCCCTACGGCTCCTCGAAGCTGATGGCCGAAATCATGCTGCATGATGCGGGCGCCGCGCACGGCATGAGCCATGTCGTATTGCGCTACTTCAACGTCGCCGGCGCCGACCCGCAGGCGCGGATCGGGCTTGCGACGGTGGGCGCAACGCATCTGTTGAAAATCGCGGTCGAGGCGGCGACGGGACAGCGCGCCAAGATCGATGTGTTCGGAACCGATTATCCGACGCCGGACGGAAGCTGCATCCGTGACTTCATTCACGTCAGCGATCTTGCGCAGGCGCATCGTTCGGCGCTGGCGTACCTGCGCGGCGGCGGGACCTCCGCGACGTTCAATTGCGGCTACGGTCGCGGCTACTCCGTGCTGGAGGCCGTCGAGGCGGTCCGGCGGGTCTCCGGGCGCAATTTCGCGGTCCAATATGCCCCGCGCAGAGCGGGCGATATCATGACCATGGTCGCCGATACCAGCCGCATCCGCAGCGTGCTGGACTGGACGCCGCAATACGATGATCTCGATACCATTGCCGCGCATGCGCTGGCCTGGGAACAGAAAATGATCCGCGAGCGCGATGGCGAGCTTGCACACGCGGTATCGGCCTGAAATCTGATTCGCCGCATACCCCGATTTGGCTTGAAAAACCCCGTTATTGCAGGCAATGAGACGGACGTTTCGGAGCAACCCTGACACGTAAGGCATAGGCCTGCCCAACGCTGTCAATGGAACGCGGATGACCGAACTTCCGAACAAGATCACCGACGATCCCTATGGCGCCGCGATCCTGATTCGCCGCCTGATCACGGAACAGGGAGCCGCCTATTGGCGCCGCTACCTGCTGGCGTTCGCGCTGATGGCGGTCTCGGCCGCGACCACCGCCGGCTCGGCCTACCTGCTCGGCCAGGTGATCAATCAGGCCTATGTCGAAAAGAACGTCCGCGGCATCGCGATCCTGTCGGGCGTGACGGTCCTGATCTTCATTCTCAAGGGGGCGGCGACCTACGGACATCAGGTGATTTTGTCGAAAATCTCCAACGCCATCCTCGCCAACAACCAGCGCCGGCTGTTCGCCAAACTGATGCGCGAAAACGTTGCCTTCTTCTCCGAACGGCACTCGTCCGAATTTCTGGCGCGGCTGACCGCGGGGGCGAATTCCGTCACGCAGGTCCTCAGCCTGCTGATCAATGCCGTGGGACGCGATCTGTTGTCGCTGATCGGGCTGGTCGCCGTGATGGTGATGCAGGATCCCGTGATGGCGCTGCTCGGGTTCGCGGTGGCGCCCCCCGCCATGCTGGTGCTGCGCAAGCTGGTGAAGCGGATCAAGGGTCTCGCCCACACCCAGTTCACGGGGACCGCCGACATCATGGAAACCATGCAGGAATCGCTGCAGGGCATCCGCACCGTCAAGGCCTTCACGCTGGAGGAGACGATGCGGATGCGCATCGATGCCAGCATCACGGCGGTCGAACTCAACGCCAACAAGATGGCGCGGGTTTCCAACCGCTCGAGCCCGCTGATGGAAACGCTCGGCGGTTTCGCGGTCGCCGGCGGGCTGATGTATGGCGGCTACAGCGTGGTCGCGCTGGGCGCCACCCCGGGCCAGTTCTTCTCCTTCCTGACCGCGTTCCTGTTGGCCTATGAGCCGGCCAAGCGTCTGGCGCGGCTGAATATCGAATTGAACTCCAGCCTGATCGGCGCCCGCAAATTGCTGGAGATCGTCGACAGCCCGGCCAGCGAGCCCGACGACGACGAAAAACCGGCGCTGAAACTGACCGACGCGCGGGTCGAATTGCGCGAGGTGAATTTTGCCTACCGCCCGAACGAGCCGGTGCTGAGCCGCATGAGCTTTGTCGCCGAGCCCGGAAAGGTCACCGCCCTGGTCGGCCCCTCCGGCGGCGGCAAGTCGACGGTGCTGGCGCTGCTGCTGCGATTCTATGAAGCCGACAGCGGCGATGTCCTGATCGACGGGCAGTCGATCGCCACGGTGTCGCGCAAATCGCTGCGCCGGCAGACCGCCTATGTCGGACAGGACGTCTATCTGTTCCGCGATACCATCGGGACCAACATCGCGTTCGGCAAACATGGGGCCAGCGAGGCCGAGATCGTCGCCGCAGCGAAGGCGGCCTGCGCGCACGAATTCATCATGGGCTTTCCGCTCGGCTACGATACGCCGGTAGGCGAGCATGGCGCGCAATTGTCCGGCGGCCAGCGTCAGCGCATCGCCGTGGCACGCGCGCTGCTCAAGAATGCGCCGATCATCCTGCTCGACGAAGCTACCGCGGCGCTGGATTCGGAGTCCGAAAGGCAGGTGCAGGAAGCGATCGAGCACCTCTGCCGGAACCGCACCACCATCGTCATCGCCCATCGCCTCCACACCATCATGCACGCCGACGCCATCCTGGTGGTCGAGGGCGGCGAGATCGTCGAGCGCGGGCGGCATGACGATCTGTTGCGCCGCGGCGGGCGCTATGCGTCGTTCTTCCGCCTGCAACACCGCGATGCCGGACCGCTGACGCTGGCGCCGATCAGCGCGAGCGCGTAAGGCTAGATCCGAATTTTCCAACCCCAACCCTGCCGAGACCCCTTCATGAACGCAACCTCCTACGTCATTCCCGCCCCGCCGCAAGCCGCGATCGCTGTTGCCGGCGATTCCAAATCGTTTCCGGTACGCCGCATCTGGTGCGTCGGGCGCAACTATCTCGAGCACATTCGCGAGATGGGCAATGACGAGCGGGCGCCGCCGTTCTTCTTCGCCAAGCATGCCGACATGATCGAGCCCGATGGCGCCACCATCCCCTACCCGCCGCTGACCAAGGATCTGCACCACGAGGTCGAACTGATCGTGGCGATGAAGAGCGGCGGCCTCAACATCCCGGCCGACAAGGCGCTCGAGCACGTCTACGGCTATGGCGTCGGCATCGACCTCACCCGCCGCGACCTGCAGCTGGCCGCGCGCAAGAAGGAGCGGCCCTGGGAAGTCGGCAAGTCGTTCGACCATTCCGCGCCCTGCTCGGCGCTGCAGCCGGCCTCGAAGATCGGTCATCCGACGAAGGGCAAGATCTGGCTCACCGTCAACGGCACCGAAACCCAGAAGGGCGACCTCACCGAGCTGATCTGGAACGTGCCGGAGATCATCTGGCAGTTGTCGCAGCAGGTCGCGCTCGGCGCCGGCGATATCATCATGACGGGAACGCCAGCCGGCGTCTCCCAGCTTCATCCCGGCGACAAGATCGAGTGCGGCGTCGACGGCGTCGGCACCCTGAAGGTGACCATCGGCAAGCCGGAGTAGCGGTGGGGTTTTCAAGACCGTGATATCGAGGTCCCAGACGGCGGTTTGGGGCCTCTTTTTATTTCAGGAGTTGCGAAGGCCCGCCCCGTCTACGAATACTGCATCACCCCGTCGTCGACCTTGCCGAACCGCAGCGTGACGATGTCGAGCGCGTAGTTCTGATAGAGCCGCCACGGCCGCTTCGAGCCTTGTTTGGGCATCTTCGCGATCGCGCGCTGCACGTAGCCTGAGGAGAAATCCAGCGACGGCATTTCCTGGATCGAGGGATCGACATTGTGCGGCATGCATTGCTTGTAGCCGTGCCGGTCCATGTAGTTGATCAGGCGGCAGACATATTCGCAGGTCAGGTCGCATTTCAGCGTCCAGGACGCGTTGGTGTAGCCGAACGCGGACGCGAGATTGGGAACGTCCGAATACATCATGCCCTTGTAGTTCAGAGTCCTGGCAAAATCGACCGCGCGGCCGTCGACAGCAACTTCCATGCCGCCGAGCACCTGCAGCACGAGGCCGGTCGCGGTGACGATGATGTCGGCCTCCAACTCGCTGCCGTCCTTCAGACGGATGCCGCGTGGGGTGAAGGTGTCAATTTCGCAGGTCGCGACGGACGCGCGCTTTTGCCTGATCGCGTTGAACAGGTCGCCGTCGGGCACCAAGCAGAGCCGCTGATCCCAGGGATTGTAGCGCGGGGTGAAATGGGTGGCGATGTCGTAATCGGGCCCGAGCGCCATCCGCACGCCGCCGAGGATCAGCTGCTTGACCCGCGCCGGCTTGCGCCTTGCGAGCTGGAAGAAATACATGCCCCACAGCACGTTGCGCCAGCGGATCAGATGGTAGGCGAGTTTCGCCGGCAGATTGCGCCGCAATTTGTCGGCGAGGGGATCCCGGGCCGGACGCGAGACGACGTAGGTCGGCGAGCGCTGCAGCATGGTGACGTGAGCGGCCGTCTTCGCCAACTCGGGCACCAGCGTCACCGCGGTCGCGCCCGAACCGATCACGACCAAGCGCTTGCCGGCGTAATCGAGAGCTTCGGGCCATTTCTGCGGATGCAGAATGGGGCCCGTAAAGTTTTCGCGCCCCTTGAATTCCGGTGTGTAGCCTTCTTCGTATTTGTAATAGCCGGAGCACGTGAACAGGAAATTGCAGGTGAAGCGGATGATCTCGCTGGCGCCTTCGCCTGACATTCGTTCGGCCTCGACCGTCCAGCGCGCCTCCGGCGTCGACCACGACGCCCGCTTCACGCGATGACGAAAGCGAATTTTCCTGTCGATGCCGTTCTCGGCCGCCGTCTCACGGACGTAGTTCAGAATCCGCGGCCCGTCCGCGATCGCCTTCGGCTCGGTCCACGGCTTGAACGAATAGCCAAGCGTGAACATGTCGC
>JBAVEE010000961.1:0-1854 GCA_049587575.1 Bradyrhizobium sp. | reverse complement strand
TCGTAACCCTTGGCGACCGTGATGCCGTCAATGATCGGCGGCCACAGATTCTTGGTCTCGCCGTTGACGAGCTTTGAGATCGTGCGCGCTTCGGTCTCGAGCCGCTGCACGCGCTTGTCGGCTTCGTTGAGCGGCGCGCGGGCGGCTTCCAGCCTCGCGCGGGCGGCGACGTGGCCGGCTTCGCTGGCCTGGGCGGTGCCCTCGGACTGCGCGAGGCTTTGCTGCGCGGTTTCCATCGCGGCAGCGAGCGCCGCGAGGTCGCCCAAGGCGCTGGTGTCCTGCGCCAGCTTCTGCTCGTCGCGCTCGACATTGGCGATATCCTGGTCGAGCCGCGCCAGCCGGTCGCGGTGGGTTCGGACATTGCCCTCAAGCTGATTGCGCCTGGCCGTAAGGTCGGCAAGCGCGGTGGTCAGCTCGGCGAACAGCCGCTCGGCGGCGGCCAGCGTGGCTTCGGCTTCGGACACGCGCTCATCGACGCCGCTGCGCTTTTCGACGCGCGATTTGATCTCGTCCTTCAGCTCGGTGTCTTCGGTGCCGAGCCGCTGCAGCGCGACTTCCGCATCGGAAGCCTGCTGCTGCTCGCGGGCGATGTCGGACGAAAACTGCGTCAGCCGGCGGTCGAGCTCGGCGACGCGCTCCTTGGCACGCTCTTCCTCGCGATCGAGGGTTTCGCGCGCGTTGGTGAGCCGCTGCAGTCCGGCTGCGGCGCGGGCCTCGGCTTCGCGCAGCGCCGGCAGTTCCGAGGCGCGTATCGCCTGGATGCGGGCCGCCTCGGCCTGTTCGCGGGTGCGTTCGGCCATCTCGCGGACGCTGAGGTCGTGGGTTGCGGTCGCCTCCGATACGCCGGCATTGGCCTCCAGCCAGCGCAGATGAAACAGCAGGGCCTCGGCCTTGCGCACCCGGCTCGCGACTTCGCGGTAGCGGATCGCCTGCCGCGCCTGCTTCTTCAGGCCGTCGATCTGGCCGGCCAGCTGCCCGATGACGTCCTCGACCCGGGTGAGGTTGGTCTCGGCGGCCTTCAGGCGCAGCTCGGCCTCGTGGCGGCGGGCATGAAGCCCCGCGACGCCGGCGGCATCCTCCAGCACGCGGCGGCGCTGCTCGGGCTTGGCCTGGATGATCTCGCCGATCTTGCCCTGGTGCACCAGGGCCGGCGAGCGGGCGCCGGTCGCGGCATCGGCAAACAGGATTTGCACGTCGCGGGCGCGGACATCGCGGCCGTTGATGCGATAGACCGAGCCCGCATCGCGTTCGATCCGGCGCGAGATCTCCAGGATCTCGCGGTCGTTCACCGCCGCCGGCGCCGAGCGATCGGAATTGTCGATCGTCATCACCACTTCGGCGTGGTTGCGCGACGGACGGTTGCCGGAGCCGGCGAAGATCACCGCGTCCATGTCGGCGGCGCGCAGCGATTTGTGCGAGGTTTCGCCCATCGCCCAGCGCAGCGCCTCGACCAGATTGGATTTGCCGCAGCCGTTCGGCCCGACCACGCCGGTGAGGCCGGGCTCGATCACGAAATCCGTGGGTTCAACGAACGACTTGAAACCGTGGAGGCGAAGGCGGGTGAGCTTCATAGGCACAGATTCTCTGTTGGCAGGGCGCGAATCTCCCTGCCGGGACAATACCATAGAAGGCAATGTCGGTGTGTAGGCGAGTCGCTTCCGGCGGCTCTCATGGGAGCGACAATGGCGAGGCCGGGGCCGGAGAGCAACCGCCGCCCCGGGCTTTTCCCAAGGGTTTTATTGAGGGTTTTATTGAGGGTTTTATTGAGGGTTTTATCGAGGCCTTTGCCGGGATTACGCGGCCTTATTCGGGTTCCGCCCCCGCCCGCGACAGCGAATCAGCTCTTCAGCAGCG
>JBAVEE010000960.1:0-4287 GCA_049587575.1 Bradyrhizobium sp. | reverse complement strand
GCAATCCAGCTATGCTTGCGAAATGGATTGCTTCGCTTCGCTCGCAATGACGGTATTGGTGACAAACGGAAGGAAAAGCAATGGCGAATAAGGTCAAGGAAATATGGGCGTCGGGCAAGGTGGTGGTGAACGCCTGGCTGGCGATACCTTCAGGCTTTTCGGCCGAAGTGATGGCGCAATGCGGCTTCGACAGCGTCACCGTCGACATGCAGCACGGCGTGCAGGATTATCAATCGATGGTGCAATGCTTCCAGGCGATGCACGGCCATCCGGTGACGCCGATGGTGCGGGTGCCGTGGAACGAGCCCGGCATCATCGGCAAGGTGCTCGATGGCGGCGCCTATGGCGTGATCTGTCCGATGGTCAACACCAGGGAAGAGGCCGAAAGGCTCGTGGCCTACAGCAAATACCCGCCGCGCGGCACGCGCTCGAACGGCCCGATCCGTTCCGGAATGTACGGTTCGGCCGGCACCTATCAGCAGACCGCCAACGACGAGATAGTGCTGCTTCCGATGATGGAGACCAAAACCGCCATCGAGAACATGGAATCGATCCTCGATGTCGAAGGCATCAACGGCGTCTATATCGGTCCTTCCGATCTCGGCTTCTCCTATGGCCTGGTTCCGAAGCTCGACCGCGAGGAGCCGGAGATCCTCAAGATTTACGAGAAGATCGTGAAGGAGTGCGGCACGCGCGGCCTTTATCCGGGGATTCACTGCTCGGGTGCGGCCGGCGCGACCAGGGCGATCGACATGGGATTCAAGCTCGTGACCCTGTTCAACGACAGCGGGTTGCTGGCGACCTATGCCAGGATGCAGGTCGCGCAGACCCGCAAGGATTCCAGCGGCAAGGCATGAACTCTCGTGCCCGGCCGCGGCGCCGCGTACTCCCGGCGATGCGAAGCATCGTCCGGTCACGCTGCTCCGTAGAGCCGGGACCCACCATCGATGGTGAGCGGCTAGCGTGGGCCCCGGATCAGCAGCGCACCGCTTTCGCGCCGCGCAGCATCCGGGGCACGATAGATCTTCAAGGAGACACGACATGACCCCAGCACCCGTCATTCGACTGCACCCCGATGACGGCGTGCTGATCGCGCGCGCGAGCCTTCCGCCCGGCATGGTCGTGGCGGATGGCGTGATCACGAGTGAGCGCATTCCGGCCGGCCACAAGGTTGCGATCCGTCCCGTTGCGGTCGGCGAGCCGATCCGCCGCTACGGCCAGATCATCGGCTTTGCGACCGCGCCGATTGCGCCGGGCCAGCACGTCCATACCCAGAATTGCGGCATGGGCGACTTCGCCAAGGACTATGCGTTCGGCGTCGACGTCAAGCCGGTGCCGAACTTCGATCTGCCCGCGACCTTCGACGGCATCCGCCGTCCGGATGGGCGGGTGGCGACCCGCAACTATATCGGCATCCTGACGTCGGTGAATTGCAGCGCGCATGTCGCGGGGCTGGTCGCGGATGTCTTCAAGAAGAACCCGTTCACCGGCGACAATCCGCTGGCGGATTTTCCCAACGTCGACGGCGTGGTCGCGCTCACCCACAAGACCGGCTGCGGCATGACCTCGAGCGAGCCGCTGACCATCCTGCGCCGGACGCTCGGCGGCTACGCGCGGCATGTGAATTTTTCCGCCGTCGTCGTGCTCGGCCTGGGCTGCGAGGTCAACCAGATCGGCGGGCTGATGCAGGAGCAGAAGCTCGCCGGCCGGTTGCGCGAACTGGAGATCCAGGAAATCGGCGGCACCCGCAAGACCGTCGAGGCCGGCGTCGCCTTTGTGCGCGAGGCGCTCACCGACGCCAACAAGGTGAAGCGCGAGCCCGTGCCGGCGAGCGAGTTGACGGTGGCGCTGCAATGCGGCGGCTCCGATGGCTATTCCGGCGTCTCCGCCAACCCGGCGCTGGGAGCGGCGAGCGATCTTCTGGTGCGGCACGGCGGCACCGTGATCCTGTCGGAGACGCCGGAGACCTATGGCGCCGAACATCTCCTGACCCGCCGCGCGGTCAGCCGCGAGGTCGGCGAAAAACTGGTGGCGCTGATGCGCTGGTGGGAAGAGTACACCGCGCGCGAGGGCGCCGAGATGAACGCCAATCCCAGCCCCGGCAA
Source organism: Bradyrhizobium sp. (assembly GCA_049587575.1). GTDB lineage: Bacteria > Pseudomonadota > Alphaproteobacteria > Rhizobiales > Xanthobacteraceae > Bradyrhizobium. The sequence continues at coordinate 2,182 of JBAVEE010000960.1, read as the reverse complement.
CAAGGCCGGCGGCCTCACCACGATCCTGGAAAAATCGCTCGGCGCGATGGCGAAGGCCGGCAGCACCAATCTCGTCGACGTCCTGAACTACGCGGAAGCCGTCACCAAGAAGGGTTTTGTCTTCATGGACACGCCCGGTTACGACCCGGTCGCGGCCACCGGGCAGGTCGCCGGCGGCGCCAACCTCGTCTGCTTCACGACGGGCCGCGGCAGCGTGTTCGGCTGCAAGCCCGCGCCCTCGATCAAGCTGGCGACCAACTCGGCGATGTACAAGCGCATGGAAGACGACATGGACGTCAATTGCGGCACGATCCTCGACGGCGAGGAGACCGTGCAGCAATGCGGCCAGCGGATTTTCGACCTGATCCTCAAGACCGCTTCGGGCCTGCCGACCAAGAGCGAGAGCTTCGACTTCGGCGGCGCCGAATTCGCGCCCTGGGTGGTCGGCGCGACGATGTAGGGCTGCAAGAGGGCGCGCTCGCGGTACAGTCACTGCGGGCCGACGGCTGGCGCGAATGTGCGCCCGATGACAGGCTCCGCGAAGCTATCCCATGAGCCGATATGCGGAACGATGGATTGCTTCGTCGCTGACGCTCGTTGCAGTGCAATGACGACGGACAGGCCTGCGGGGCCGAGATATTGCACCGACCAGAACCCCGGTCTTGCCAACCGGCCATTTCCGCCATTGCGATCCCCTGCCAGCAAAACGATAATCCGGTGGGGGACGGGCCCGACCCGTTGTTAAAATGGGGTATCTGTCATGACAACAGTAGCGCCGGAAATTCGGGCTGCATGGTACTGGAACCGCTGGTATCAGCTCATTCTCGGTTTGGTCGCCATGATGACGATCTCGTCGCCGCAATATGTCTGGACGTTGTTTACCGGGCCGCTCAACCAGAAACTAGGAACGACGCTTGCCGAGTTGCAGTGGACATTTTCTCTTCTCATTATTTTGCAAACCTGGTGCTCGCCGCTGCAGGCCTATCTCGTTGATAAATTTGGTCCGCGCCTTCTGATATCCGTAGGCGCGCTGATGTCGGGTGGCGGCTGGATACTTTCCAGTTACGCCGACAATATCTGGACGTTGTATCTCACCTACGGTGTGATTTGCGGGTTCGGCACCGGCATCATCTATGTCGGAATCATTGGCCTGATGGTGCGCTGGTTTCCCGACCGGCGTGGATTGGCGACGGGACTCGCGGCCGCAGGTTATGGGTTTGGTGCGATCTTTACCAGCTTTCCGATCGACAGCATGATCAAGAGCGCCGGCTATGCGCATACGCTGGTCGTGTGGGGCATCATTCAGGGCGTCATAGGCATCATCGCCGCGCAGTGGCTGCGGACACCGCCGGAAGGCTGGCAACCGGCGGGCTACACGACCGCATCGGCCACCACGATGCAGTCGAAACGCAGCTATGCACCGTCGGAAATGTTGAAAACCCCGACGTTCTGGCTCCTGTTCCTGATGATGAGCATGATGTCGACCAGCGGGCTTATGGTCGTCTCCAACGTCGGGCCATTCGCGAAGGAATACAATGTTGCGAATGCACTGGTATTCGGCATGGCGGCGCTGCCGCTTTCGTTGACGCTCTCACGTCTCACCAACGGATTGACACGGCCCTTCTTTGGCTGGGTTTCCGACCATATCGGACGCGAGATGACAATGGCTCTCGCATTCTCTCTGGAATGTGCTGCTATCCTTGTCATGTTTGCGTTCATTGATCGACCCGCCCTGTTTGTTGTTCTGACGGGTCTTGTGTTTTTCGGCTGGGGGGAGATCTTCTCGCTCTTCCCATCGACGCTGACTGACACGTTCGGACCGAAATATGCGGCGACGAACTATGGTTTCCTCTATATCGCGCAAGGCGTCGGCTCGATTTTAGGGGGACCTGCCGCGGCATTCCTGAAGCAGGCGACCGGCAGCTGGACGTCCGTGTTTATCATTGTGGCCACACTCGATGCGGTGACCGCATTGCTCGCAATCACGGTTCTGCGCCAAATGCGCAGCCGGCATATGCAGGCAGGCTGAAGCGCATCAATCGCGATTGCTTGAGGCCGGCGCTATGCCCGGGCGGCCTCAAGGGGTCGTGGTTCTTTGACGGACATCGGCGGACTCGCTGCTGGCTCGACACGGTCGCAAAGACCCGAAGCCGGAATCGGCTTTTGGTGACGCTGTTGGCGG
>JBAVEE010000959.1:0-1910 GCA_049587575.1 Bradyrhizobium sp. | reverse complement strand
GCCCGGCCTCATGGGGCCGCGCCAGTTCGACATCGACGTCGGCGAAGCGACCTGCCAATAGCACGCACGTTCAGGGTGGAAACGAGACCATGGCAGACCAGTACGATGTGATCGTGATCGGCTCGGGCCCGGGCGGCTATGTCACCGCCATCCGCGCGGCCCAACTCGGCCTGAAGGCGGCCGTGGTCGAGAAGTCCTATCTCGGCGGCATCTGCCTGAACTGGGGCTGCATCCCGACCAAGGCGCTGCTGCGCTCGGCTGAAATCTATCACTACATGCAGCACGCCGGGGATTACGGGCTGTCGGCCGAAAAAGTCTCGTTCGATGCCGCCGCCGTCGTGAAGCGCTCGCGCGGCGTCTCGAAGCGCCTCAATGACGGCGTCGGCTTCCTGATGAAGAAGAACAAGGTGACGGTCATCTGGGGCGATGCCGCGATCGATGCGCCCGGCAAGATCACGGTGAGGAAATCCGCCGTCGAGGCGCCGAAGGGGGCGCTCGGCGAGGGCGCCTACCAGGCCAAGCATATCATCGTCGCGACCGGCGCGCGGCCGCGCGTGCTGCCGGGACTTGAGCCCGACAAGAAGCTGGTCTGGACCTATTTCGAGGCGATGGTTCCGGAAAAAATGCCGAAGTCATTGCTGGTCGTCGGCTCCGGTGCGATCGGCATCGAATTCGCGTCGTTCTTCCACACCATGGGCGCTGAGGTGACGGTGGTGGAGGTTTTGCCGCAGATCCTTCCCGTCGAGGACGCCGAGATCGCCGGGCTCGCCCGCAAGCGCTTCGAAAAGCAGGGCATCAAGATCCTCACCAATACCAAGGTGACAAAGCTCGAGAAGAAGAGCGACAGCGTGGTCGCTACCATCGATGACGGCAAGCAGCCCCAGACGGTCGAATTCGACCGGGTGATTTCGGCGGTCGGCGTGGTCGGTAATATCGAAAATCTCGGGCTGGAAAAACTCGGCGTCAAAACCGAGCGCGGCTGCGTGGCGATCGACGGCTACGGCAAGACCAGCGTGCCGGGTATCTATGCCATCGGCGACGTCGCCGGACCACCGATGCTCGCCCACAAGGCCGAGCACGAAGGCGTGGTGTGCGTCGAGGCCATCAAGGGCCTGCATCCGCATGCGATGGACAAGAATCTCATTCCCGGCTGCACCTATTGCAACCCGCAAATCGCGTCGGTCGGCCTGACGGAAGCAAGGGCGAAGGAGGGCGGCCGCGAGATCCGCGTCGGTCGCTTCCCGTTCGTCGGCAACGGCAAGGCGATCGCGCTCGGCGAGGATCAGGGGTTGATAAAAGTGATCTTCGACAAGAAGACCGGCCAGTTGCTCGGCGCGCATATGATCGGCGCCGAAGTCACCGAGCTGATCCAGGGCTATGTGGTGGCCATGAACCTGGAGACCACGGAAGAGGAGTTGATGCACACCGTGTTCCCGCATCCGACGCTGTCGGAGATGATGAAGGAAGCGGTGCTGGACGCCTATGGCCGCGTGCTCAACATCTAATCTGAAAAATTTTCCGAGCAAGCAATTTGCTCGCCGCTTCGTGATTCCGCGTGCGGCAACAATCGCTGCTCTTGATCTTATCTCGTTTGAACCCGGCGCGAGACGCAGGACGCCGGGCCCTGCGCCGCGCTGGTCAAGGCAGAACGAAAATGACGAAGGTGATGTTGACGATCGCAGGCTCAGCGTCGATTGCCCTGACCGCGGTGCAGTTCGCCGCCGCCTCGGAGCATCGTCACGGCAGGGTCCATCACTGAGGCTCCGTCCGCGACAGCAATGCCTTGCTGCGCCCGCCTATGATGCAGCGCAACCAGAAGGGCTTCGCTACCATGGGGGCTCTTCGGAAGGGTTGCTTGGCCGCAACCATTGTGGCTTGGGCGCAACACTTCCCGAAGATTTAACCCTCAT
>JBAVEE010000958.1:0-5487 GCA_049587575.1 Bradyrhizobium sp. | reverse complement strand
CGAGATCAAGCGCCTGTTCCGTCCGTTTTCGCAGGCCAATGTCAGCATCGCCTCGCGCTTCGGCGGCGCGGGCCTCGGATTGTCGTCGGTGAAACAGCTCGCACGCGCGATGGGCGGCGACATCGTCGTCACACCACGGCGCGGTGGAGGAACCACATTCAGGTTGACGGTATCGCTGACCAGCGCCAAAGCTTCGAAAGCAACGGGTTCAGGGGCGGATACCGATATCCCGTCGAATCACGCGCAGGGGCTGCGCGTCCTCAGCGTCGAGGACAATCCGTTCGGTCGCGTCGTGCTCAACGCGGTGCTTACCGAACTCGGTCATCAGGCGGAATTCATCGGGCGGGGCGAGGCTGCCGCCGACCGGGTCGTGCAAGGCGGCTTCGACGCGGTGCTGATGGACATGGTGTTGCCGGGCATCACCGGAATCGAGGCCATCAGGCGACTTCGCGCGCTTGGCCCGCCGTTCGGCCGCATTGCCATCATCGGGGTGTCGGGCCGCGGCGACGACGAGGCGGCATCGCGCGCGGCCGGCGCGGATGCGTTTCTGGTCAAGCCCGTCTCTCCGAGGGCTTTAGCGACTGCGCTGCTTGAAGCGACACGCCGTGCGGCAGCTGCGACTTGATGATCGCCGCATTCAGTTCGCCGCCATATACGAAAATCGCGGCGATGAAATAGAGGAATACCAGCGCGATGATCACCGACGCGAGGCCGGCATACATCGTCACGTAGTTGTTGGCGAAGCGCGCGAGATACTGTCCGAACACGATGCCCGATACCAGCGAGGCCACAAGGGTGAAGATGATGCCCGGCAGGATCTGCTGAAAACTGCGGCGGCCCGCTGGAACCCAGGCATGGAGAATGAACAGCGCAACGATCAGCGCCGTGATGGTGACCCCGTAGCGCGAGACGTTGAGAAATTGTTCGTTGCTCTCGACGATGAGCGGGATATGGCGCCGTGCCGCCTCCAGCATCAGCGGGCCGAGCACGATCAGGAACGCCATCGCCAGCGCCGTGACCGCGGCAACCAGCGTATAGGCGATCGATTCCAGCCGCAGCAGGTACCAGCGCCGCGTCTCGATCACCGAATAGGCGCGGTTGAGCGCGACGCGCAGCGCTTCTACGCCGTTCGAGGCAAAATACACCGCCAGAACCGCGCCGATGGTCAGGATGTCGCCGCGGGTCGTGGTCATCACGTCGTGGATTTCCCCCGACAGCGAATCGGCCACCTGCGCTGGCCAGACCTGCAGCATCAGCCCGGCCGCCTGGTCGGCGAGTTCCTTCGACCCGAAAAAGCCGGCCAGCGACGTCAGCACGATCAGAAACGGAAACAGCGCCATCAATGTCGACAGCGCGATGTGGCTGGCGATCGCCCAGCCGTCGTCGGCGAGAAACGTGTAGAACGCGTCCATGCCGATGTCGAAAATGTAGCGAATCTGCCTCACAACCAGCCTTGGCCTGGAGAAGAAGGGTTATTCGTTAAGCCAATCTACCTTCGGATATTATTGATCCAAAAGCCAGATCGTTGCACCGGCGTTGGCCTCGATACAGGCGATGGCGGATAGCCTTGCGCGGTGTTATGTACGGCAAATGGCTTCATTCCTCAGTACCATCATTCTTCCAATCGCCCTTGCTGCCGTCGCGCTCGTGCTGCTGCTTGGCCTCGTCAACATGATGCGGGGCGGGTCGCCGGACCGGTCCCAGAAACTGATGCGGTTGCGGGTATTGCTGCAATTCGTCGCGATTATCATCACCATGCTCGCGGTCTGGGCGATGGGCCGCTAAGGGAGGAAGCTATGGTCGTCCTCAATCGTATCTACACCCGAACCGGCGATGACGGCACCACGGCACTCGGCAGCGGCGAACGCCGCCCGAAATATGACCTGCGCATCGGCGCCTACGGAACCGTCGATGAGACCAACGCCGCCATTGGTATCGTCCGGCTGCATCTGGCGGACGCTCGCGAACTCGACGCGATGCTGGGCCTGATCCAGAACGATCTGTTCGATCTTGGCGCCGACCTCGCGGTACCCCACCGGGAGGGCAAGGCGGAACGGTTGCGGATGCTGTCGAGCCAGGTCGAACGCCTCGAGCGCGACATCGATAATTTGAATGAGCGGCTGGCTCCTCTGACCTCGTTCGTGCTGCCCGGCGGTACTGCGGCCGCGGCGCATTTGCATCTGGCACGCACGATATGCCGCCGCGCGGAACGGATGATGGTGGAACTCGCGGCCAAGCCCGATGAACCCGTCGGCGATGCCGCGATCCAGTATATGAACCGGTTGTCCGACTTCCTGTTCGTCGCCAGCCGTACCGCCAACGATAACGGCGCCGGGGACGTATTGTGGGTGCCCGGCCAGAACCGCTGACGGCGGCCGGTAGAGCGTTTTCGAGCGAAAGCCTGCCCCGCACTTGATGCGGGGCGGATACCGGTTCGCGCAGGAAAACGCCTAAAAACAAAAGATTGGAGCCTCGGTTCTGATTCGATCAGAACCGGTCAGGCGTCAGGGGGCGTTTTTTGGCCTTCCCGCGTTGACCGGGGTTGGCGGGACCTTTAGGTTCCGCGCCCAAGCTGATCAAACCTTGGAATTCAAGCGAAAGAGGGTCGATGAAGGTCCTGGTACCGGTAAAGCGGGTGGTCGATTACAACGTCAAGGTCCGCGTCAAAAGCGACGGGTCGGGCGTCGAACTGTCCAACGTCAAGATGTCGATGAATCCGTTCGACGAGATCGCCGTCGAGGAGGCCTTGCGCCTGAAAGAGGCCGGCAAGGCAACCGAAGTCGTCGTGGTGTCGATCGGTCCCGCACAGGCGGCCGAAACCATCCGGACCGGGCTTGCGATGGGCGCCGACCGCGGCATCCTGGTCAAGGCGGATGGCAACGTCGAACCGCTGGCGGTCGCGAAAATCCTCAAGGCCATCGCCGACGAAGAGAAGCCCGGCCTGGTGGTTCTTGGCAAGCAGGCGATCGACGACGATTCGAACCAGACCGGCCAGATGCTGGCGGCCCTGCTCGGATGGTCGCAGGCGACCTTTGCCTCCAGGCTCGAGGTCGATGGTTCCGATTTCAAGGTGACCCGCGAAGTCGATGGCGGCTTGCAAACCGTGAAACTGAAGGGACCGGCCATCGTAACTACCGATTTGCGGCTGAACGAGCCGCGTTATGCCAGCCTGCCCAACATCATGAAGGCGAAGAAGAAGCCGATCGCCGACAAGAGCGCATCCGATTATGGCGTCGATCTTACGCCCCATCTGGAGATCCTCAAGACCTCCGAACCGCCGGGCCGCAAGGGTGGCGTCAAGGTCAAGGATGTCGCCGAGTTGGTGTCGAAGCTGAAGAATGAAGCCGGGGTTCTGTAGATGACCACGCTGTTGATCGCCGAACACGATAATGCATCGATCAAGGACGCTACCAACAAGGCGCTGACCGCTGCCGCCGCGCTCGGCGGCGAAGTCCATGTGCTGGTCGCCGGCGAGAACGCCAAGGCTGCCGCGGACGCTGCGGCCAGGCTTGCCGGAGTGAAAAAGGTCCTGCTCGCGGATAACGCCGCCTACGCCCACGATCTCGCCGAGCCGCTGGCGGCCCTCATCGTCGCGCTGGCCCCCGGCTACGACGCCTTTGTCGCGCCCGCGACCTCGCGCTTCAAGAATGTCATGCCGCGCGTGGCGGCCCTGCTCGACGTGATGCAGGTGTCGGAAATCATCAAGGTGGTTTCGCCCGATACGTTCGAGCGGCCGATCTATGCCGGCAACGCGATCCAGACCGTGAAATCGAAGGACGCCAAGAAGGTGATCACGGTGCGGACATCGACATTCGCCGCGGCCGGAGAGGGCGGCAATGCGGCGGTGGAAAATGCGGCGTCGGCGGCCGATCCCGGTCTCTCGAGTTTTGTCGGCGAGGAAGTCGCCAAGAGCGATCGTCCCGAGCTGACGTCGGCAAGGATCATCGTCTCCGGCGGCCGCGCCATGCAGAGCCGCGAGAATTTCGCCAAATATATCGAGCCGCTGGCCGACAAGCTCGGCGCCGCCGTCGGCGCATCGCGTGCCGCGGTCGACGCCGGATATGCCCCGAACGACTGGCAGGTCGGCCAGACCGGCAAGGTGGTGGCGCCGGAGCTCTATGTCGCGATCGGCATTTCCGGGGCGATCCAGCATCTCGCCGGCATGAAGGATTCCAAGGTCATCGTCGCGATCAACAAGGACGAAGACGCGCCGATCTTCCAGGTTGCCGATTACGGTCTGGTCGCGGATTTGTATCAGGCGGTGCCCGAACTGACCGAGGCGCTCGGCAAGCTCGGAAAGTAGCGGCGATTGAAAAGGCGTATGTATTCCGCAAAAGTGGAGGTCGACTCTGCGACAGGAATACGCGCATTATGGCCTGGAGGCATTTTCTGAAGGAAAATGCTTCGCCGGTTGATGGGCATTTCGGCCGGGGCTCATGCAAGGGATGAGTGGCGCTGCGCGCGCCGCTGCTGTGAGATGGCAAAATGACGGTTATGATCAAGAAGGTCGGCGTGATCGGTTCGGGCCAGATGGGCAACGGCATCGCACATGTCGCGGCGCTGGCCGGCCTCGACGTGGTTCTCAACGATGTCTCCGCCGAACGCCTGAAATCCGGGATGGCGACCATCAACGGCAACCTGTCGCGTCAGGTCGCCAAGAAGATCATCACCGAGGACGCCCGCAAGCAGGCGCTGGAGCGGATCGTTGCCGCCGAGACGATGGACGGATTGTCCGACTGCGATCTGGTGATCGAGAGCGCGGTCGAGAAGGAAGAGGTCAAGCGCAAGATCTTTCACGATGTTTGCGCGGTGCTCAAGCCCAGCGCCATCGTCGCCTCCAATACCTCGTCGATCTCGATCACCCGGCTTGCCGCGTCCACCGACCGGCCGGAGCGTTTCATCGGCATTCACTTCATGAATCCGGTGCCGTTGATGGAACTGGTCGAACTGATCCGCGGCATCGCCACCGATGACGCCACCTTCGACGCGGCCAAGGGCTTCGTCGCCCGGCTCGGCAAGCACATCGCGGTGTCGGAGGATTTCCCGGCCTTTATCGTCAACCGGATACTGCTGCCGATGATCAACGAGGCGATCTATACGCTGTATGAGGGGGTCGGGAACGTCGAGGCCATCGACGCGGCGATGAAGCTCGGCGCGCATCATCCGATGGGGCCGCTTGAACTGGCCGATTTCATCGGGCTCGATACCTGCCTGTCGATCATGCAGGTGCTGCATGAGGGGCTGGCCGACTCCAAATACCGGCCGTGTCCGCTGCTGGTGAAATATGTCGAGGCCGGCTGGCTCGGCCGCAAGACCCAGCGCGGCTTCTACGACTATCGCGGCGACAAGCCGGTTCCGACGCGCTGATCTATCTCCAGCATTCCTTAACCCCCGCCCGGTAGAGTGGTCGGGACGGGGGTGTTGCGTATGGATATGATGAGTATGGTCAGCAGCATTCTCGCTGCTCAGGCGGGCAACACGCAGATG
>JBAVEE010000957.1:0-1740 GCA_049587575.1 Bradyrhizobium sp. | reverse complement strand
ACTATGCGCTGGCCATTGCCGACCGCGGCTATGTGCTTGGCGGCGGCCGGGTGGTGGCGCAAGGCAACGCCGCGGAGCTGCGCGGTGCGATGCTCGACGATGCGTATCTTGGGGCGGCTCCTGCGGTGGTGAACTGATGGATCTGATTATTCGTGACGCCCGCATTCTGCGCGAGGGTGAGCTCGTCAGCGCCGACATTGCCATTCAAGGCAAAACGATCGCTGCGGTCGCCCCGGCTCTGCAGGCGGATGGGCCGGAACTGAAAGCTGCCGGCTGTCTCGTTATCCCCGGCATGATCGAGACGCATATCCATCTCGACAAGACCGGTATCCTCGACCGTTGCCGCATCGAGGAAGGCACCGTTGCCGAAGCCGTCCGGCAAACCGCGGCCGCCAAGCGCGGCTTTACCGTTGAAGACGTTTATGCGCGGGGCAAGCGGACCCTGGAGCGCTGCATCACGCAGGGCACCATGCGCATGCGTACCCATGTCGAGCTTGATCCGGGAATAGGAATGATCGGGTTCGAAGCGGTCGACCGGCTCGCGCGTGATTACGCGTGGGCGATCGATGTCGAACTATGCGTGTTCCCGCAGGAAGGGCTTACCAACAATCCCGGCACCGAAGAACTGCTGATCGAAGGGTTGCGCCGTGGCGCGCGGGCGATCGGCGCCGTCCCGTATTTCGACACCGACCCGCGCGGCCAGATCGATCGAATCTTTGCCATCGCGCGCGATTTCGACGCCGAAATCGATATGCACCTTGACCTCGCCGAGACCACGGAGGGCATGCAGATCGAATATGTCTGCCGCAAGACCGAGGAATTCGGCTGGGGCGGCCGGGTAGCCGTCGGCCATGTCACCCAGATGTCGCTGCTGCCGCCGGACCGCTTCGGCGAGATCGCGGCGCGGCTCGCCAATTCCGGCGTCGCGGTGACGATCCTGCCGTCGACGGACCTGCACTTGATGGGCCGCAATCACGACCATGCCGTGCCGCGCGGCGTCGTGCCGGCGGAGCCGCTGCGCAAGGCGGGCGTGACCTGCTCAATCTCGACCAACAATGTCTTGAATCCGTTCACGCCCTATGGCGACGGCTCGCTGATCCGGATGGCAAACCTCTATGCGAATGTCTGCCACGTGTCGCGACCGGCGGACCTCGCCGGTTGCCTCGACATGATCACCGGCTCGGCGGCGCGGCTGATGCGCCTCGACGATTATGGCATCGCGGTCGGAGGACCGGCCGATCTCGTGTGTCTCGATGCGAGCAACCCCACGGACGCCATCGCGACCCTTGCGCAACCGCTTTGGGGCATCAAGCGAGGACGCGCGTCCTTTACGCGGCCCCGTCCCCAGCTGCATCGGCACGAAACCTAGGGTTGGACAGGCGTGCAGCCTTATTCCGCCGCCTTGCCGGTCTTCGCCCCAAAGATACGTGTGGGCGTTGGGAACCCGCAAGATGTGCCGTCGACGACCTTGACCTGATCCTCCCAGGGAAGCCGGAATGTGCCGGCCACCATGTCCTGCATGAAGGTGTAGGGACAATCCATCGCGCCGCCCTTCACCGCGACGTAACCGCGGTGCCAGAGCTGGTAGATGTTGTTCTCGACGCCCCAGTGGATCCGCGCCTCGCGCACCAGATCGGGGCGGACCTCCGCGGTGATGATCTCGTCAGCCCGCCCCGTCGTGCCATGGGCGATAATGCTGCCATCGAAATTCACGATCATGCCTTCGCCCATCGAATCGAA
>JBAVEE010000956.1:0-2948 GCA_049587575.1 Bradyrhizobium sp. | reverse complement strand
GGCCCAACCGGCCCGTCGATCTCCTTACCACCACCCTGTGCGCGCCCCTGGTCAATTACATGCCCGGCGTCCGCTCCGGCATCGCCTGGGACCTGCCGCGCGGCCGGCTGGCCGTGGCCAAGCAATGGGGGCTGGCGGCCCAGCTCCGCGCCCGGAACTACGGCACGGCCATCGTCCTGCCCCGCACCTGGAAGTCGGCCATTGCGCCGGCGCTGGCCGGTATCCCGGAACGGATAGGCTTCGTCGGCGAGGCGAGATTTGGCCTGATCAACCAATGGCGCTGGGGCGAGAAGGCCCTGCCCCGCTTCATCGACAAGAATGCCGCGCTGGCGCTGCCCGATGGCGCCCCGTTGCCGCCGGAATGGCCGGTACCGCAGCTCAGGGTGCCGGCCGAAGAAGTCAGCCGCTTTCGTCAGGCCTGGGGGCTCGGCCGGGGCACAGCCGTGGCGCTGGCGCCGGGCTCGGTCGGGGCCTCCAAGCGCTGGACTTATTATCCGCAAGCCGCGCGGCTCCTGGCCGAACGCGGGCTTGATGTCTGGGTGGTCGGGGGACCCGGCGAGAAGGCCATCGCGGCGGAAATCGTGGCCGCCGGCGGGCCGCGCGTCCGAGACCTCACCGGAACCGACCTGCGCAACGGGATTCTGACGGTTGCGGCGGCCAAAGTCGCGATTTCCAACGATTCCGGCCTGATGCATATCTCCGCCGCGCTGGGAACGCCGACCATGGGCATTTTCGGCCCCACCAGCCCCTATCACTGGGCGCCGCTCAACGGCCTGGCGGCAACGGTCCAGACCAGGACCGTCGTCCCGTGCCAGCCCTGCCACCGCCCGGTCTGCACCATGAACGAGCATCGCTGCATGCGGGATATCCCCGCATCCGATGTGGTCGATATCGCCCAGCGTGTGCTGGCCGAGGCCGCGGCCGGTGCGGACACCCCGTCGTTCCGGGATGGTGCGTAACCACCAGACCTCAGATGCGCAGTTGCGCATCGGGGAATCTGGAGATTCCGGGCTCGCTGCTTCGCATCGCCCCGGAATGACAGTGAGCTTGCGGAGCTTGCACGCGATCTTTACCAAGATGACTTCAACCCTCTCACGGTGTCGCTTGAGCCAGAATTCCAAAGACCCGATCGGAGCCCATCTGGAGCTTTCGCGCGCAGCGCTTGAGCGCGCGACGCAGGATGCGGGCCTGCTCGCGGCGGCGCGGAAAATCGCCGAAATCATCGTCGGCGCGCTTGGCGCTGGCAACAAGCTGCTGATCATCGGCAATGGCGGCAGCGCCGCCGACGCCCAGCATATCGCCGCCGAAATCGTCGGCCGCTACAAGCAGGAGCGGCCGGCTTACGCGGCGATCGCGCTGACCACCGACACCTCGGCGCTGACGGCGATCGCCAATGATTACGGCTTCGAACAGGTGTTCGCGCGACAGGTCGCAGGTCTCGGCAGGCAGGGGGACGTGTTGCTGGCGCTGACCACCTCGGGTCGATCGCCGAACATTCTGGCGGCGCTGCGCACCGCACGGGGCGGCAGGCTTGCCACCATCGGCTTCACGGGCAGCAAGGGCGAAGCGCTCGGCGCGCTCTGCGATCACCTCCTGGTCGCGCCCAGCGACGACACGGCGGTGATCCAGCAGATACACCTCGCCGTGGCGCACGGCATCTGCGACGCGGTCGAGCAGGCGCTGATGCGCGAGACCGTGCGAAAATGAGCGGAACTGATTGCGCCGGCTCCGCATTAAGGCCCGCCGCTTTCCTCGACCGCGACGGCGTCGTCAATCACGACGACGGCTACATGGGCACGCGGGAACGGATCCGCTGGATGCCGAACGCGGCGAAGGCGATCAAGCGGCTCAATGAGGCCGGATATCTGGTATTTTTCTTCACCAATCAATCCGGCGTGGCGCGCGGCTTCTTCACCGAGGGCGATCTCAACAGCTTGCACGACTGGATGCGCGCTGAACTTGCGACGCAAGGCGCTGTGATCGACGATATCCGCTATTGCCCGCATCATCCCGACGGATCGGTCGAGGGCTATCTCGAGGACCATCACTGGCGAAAGCCGAGCCCCGGCATGATCCACGACCTGATGGAGCACTGGCCGGTGCGGCGCGAGGGCAGCTTTGTCGTCGGCGACCGCCCGAGCGATATCAAGGCGGCAGAGGCCGCAGGCCTGCCGGGCTTTCTGTTTGCCGGCGGCGACCTCGACGCGTTTGTCGCGGATATCATGGCTCAGATCAAAGCGCGATAAACCGCGGCGATCCCGTTTGCTTCCGCATCCAGGCTGAATTTCTCAAGCACCCGCGCGCGCGCCCGCTCGCCCATCGCGGTCGCCGAGCCGGGATCGCGCATCAGCGGCTCCAGTGCCGCCACCAGCGCTTCGACATCGCCGGGCGGAGTCAGCACCCCAGTCACGCCGTCCTCGACCACGACCTCTGCGGCGCCGGCGCGCGAGGCCACCAGTGCTGCGCCCACCGCCATCGCCTCGATCAGCGTCAGCCCGAAGCCTTCATTGCGCGAGGTGAAGGCGTAGATCGTCAGCCGCTGGTACCAGCGCGGCACCTGTTCGATCGGCAATTCGCCGGTCATGAGAACGCGCGAATCAAGGCCGGCGGCCTCGATCCGCCGTTTCAGATCGTTGGCAAAGCCCTGTTGTTCCGGCGTGATCGCCCCGACCACGACGGCGGTGAAATCGGGATAGCGCGGCAAGAGCCTGCACATCGCGTCCACGAACACGTCGGTGCCCTTTTGCGCCCGCACCCGGCCAAAACAGCCGATGGCGTAGCGGCCGGGCAATCCGGTTTCCGCGAACGCGGATGCGCGGTTCTCCGGCGGCATGTAGCGACCGGTATCGACACCGTGCAGGATCACCGTCGCCTTGCGCTTGAGATATGAGGCCGAGATATCGCTGGTGGCGATGATCGCGTCCATCCTTCTGATCAGCCACCGCGTG
>JBAVEE010000955.1:0-2320 GCA_049587575.1 Bradyrhizobium sp. | reverse complement strand
ACCAGGCGCTTCTTGATGTCCGGAAAATGCACATCGACGATCCGGCTCATGGTGTCGGCGTCGGGAAACTTGATGTAGTGGAAGAAGCAGCGCCGCAGGAACGCGTCCGGCAGTTCCTTTTCGTTGTTGGAGGTGATCATCACGATCGGCCGCAGCTTCGCCTTGATGTTCTCGCCGGTCTCGTAAACGAAAAATTCCATGCGATCGAGTTCGAGCAGGAGGTCGTTGGGAAATTCGATGTCGGCCTTGTCGATTTCGTCGATCAGCAGCACCGGGCGTTTCTCGTGGGTGAAGGCCTCCCACAATTTTCCGCGCTTGATGTAGTTGCCGATATCGGAAACCCGGCTGTCGCCGAGCTGGCTGTCGCGCAGCCGCGACACCGCGTCGTATTCGTAGAGGCCCTGCTGCGCCTTGGTGGTGGACTTGATGTGCCAGGTCAGAAGCGGCGCGCCGATCGCCTTGGCGACTTCCTCGGCCAGCACGGTCTTGCCGGTGCCGGGCTCGCCCTTTATCAGCAGCGGCCGCTCGAGCACGATCGAGGCGTTGACCGCGATCTTGAGGTCATCGGTCGCGACGTAGTCCTTGGTGCCGGTAAATTTCATTGAGGTGATGCCTTGTTGCTTGTTCTTGAGCGCAAGCGAGCGCCTTGAATCGAACGGGAAACGACCGCCGGCCGGGCGGTCGTTGCGGTAATGAGGGTTTTGATCAAACGCGTTTGATCAGCGTGAGGATGACGAGAACGATGACCGCGCCGACGGTGGCGTCGAGGATCGAGCCGAGCACGCCTGACGCCAGCACGATGTGCAGTTGCGGCAGCACCCAGCCGGCGACCAGTGCGCCGACGATGCCGACGACGATGTTTCCGATCAGCCCGAAACCGGCGCCGCGTACGATCAGGCCGGCGAGCCAGCCGGCGATCGCGCCGACGATAAGCGCAGCTAGAATACCCATGGACGCAGCCCCGTTTTGAACGTTGACGGCCCAATTCTAGTTGAAAAACGCCGCAGGTCTAGGCTGTGATACGGCTCATTTGGCCGGACAATGCTGCCCTGATCCGCGCCGCCGGCCCTTGACGAAGGCCGACGGGCGGGCAATCTGTCAGCCATGTTCCTGCAATTCTTCACATCGCTGCGCGACGCCCAGGTCCCGGTGACCTTGCGCGAATATCTGACGCTGATGGAGGCGCTCGACGCCGACCTCGCCGAGCAGACGGTGGAGAATTTCTATTATCTGTCGCGCGCAGCCCTGGTGAAGGACGAGCGCAATCTCGACAAGTTCGATCGGGTGTTCGGGACCGTGTTCAAGGGGCTCGAGAGCCTGCTCGACGCGATGGAAAAGGCCGACATTCCCGCCGAATGGCTGAAGAAGCTCGCGGAAAAATATCTCACCGAGGAAGAGAAGAAGCAGATCGAGGCGCTGGGCTGGGACAAGCTCATGGAGACGCTGCGCCAGCGCCTGAAAGAGCAGAAGGGCCGCCATCAGGGCGGCAACAAGTGGATCGGCACTGCGGGCACCTCGCCGTTCGGCGCCGAGGGCTATCATCCGGAAGGCATCCGCATCGGCCAGGACAAGAACCGCAATTTCCGCGCCGTGAAGGTGTGGGATCGCCGCGAGTTCAAGGATCTCGACGGCAACGTCGAACTCGGCATCCGCAACATCAAGATCGCGCTGCGGCGTCTGCGCAAATTCGCCCGCACCGGCGCGCCCGACGAACTCGATCTCGACACCACGATCAGGGAGACCGCCAACCACGGCTATCTCGACGTGCATATGCGCCCCGAGCGGCGCAACGCGGTCAAGGTGCTGGTGTTCTTCGATATCGGCGGCTCGATGGATTCGCACGTCGAACAGGTCGAGGAGCTGTTCTCGGCGGCGAAGAGCGAATTCAAGCACATGGAATATTTCTACTTCCACAACTGCCTCTACGAGGGCGTGTGGAAGCAGAACCGCCGCCGCTTCACCGACCGGACGCCGACCTGGGACGTGCTGCATAAATATCCGCACGACTACAAGGTGGTGTTCGTCGGCGACGCCTCGATGTCGCCTTACGAGGTGATGGTCCCCGGCGGCTCGGTCGAACACGTCAACGAAGAGGCGGGGTCGGTCTGGCTCGAGCGCATCACGCGCACCTATCCGCATGCGGTGTGGCTCAATCCGGTGGCGCAGCGGCACTGGGATTATTCGGAATCGACCACCATCATCCGCCGGCTGTTCTCGGAGCGCATGTTCCCGATCACGATCGAAGGTCTCGAAGGCGCGATGAGGGAGCTGGTGCGGTAACGCGAGTACGTGTCCCGGACGCAGCGCAGCGCGTGAGCGG
>JBAVEE010000954.1:0-2263 GCA_049587575.1 Bradyrhizobium sp. | reverse complement strand
GCGGCCTGATCGGCCTGTGGAACGGCTTCTGGATCGCGCATTACCGTATTCCGCCGTTCATCATTACGCTTGGAATGCTGACGATAGCTCGCGGCGTCGCACTGACGCTGTCCGGGGGCGGTTCGGTCCCGGTCGCCGATCCATCGTTCGCCAGCCTTGGCGGCGGTTACATTCCGCCCGTGCCGACGCTGGTCATCCTTGCGATGTCGGCGGTGCTCTACGTCACCGGGTTGATCCGGAGCCTTGGCGAGAGCAGGAAGCCGGGCGGCGGTGCCGAGGCCGAGAAGCTGGCGGCGGGCGCCATCATCGCCGCGGCAGGGTTCGCGCTCGCCGTTTATGTTTTCGGCAGGGGTGACGGCCTTCCGGTTCCGGTGGCGATCTTTGCCGTCACCGCAGGGGCTGCGATCTTCGTTCTCGGTCATACCAGGTTCGGCCGCAGGCTTTACGCGCTCGGCGGCAACGAGGAGGCAGCGCGCCTGTCGGGCATCAACGTCTTTCAGACGAAAATGATCGTCTATGTGACCGTGTCACTGCTCGCGGCGCTGTCGGGAATCCTGCTGGCGTCACGCCTCAACGGCGCTTCACCCAATCTGGGTACGATGTTCGAGCTTGACGCGATCGCCGCGGTGGTGATCGGCGGCACCAGCCTGGCCGGCGGCTCGGGCACGATCGGCGGGACGATCATCGGCGCGCTGATCATCGGCGTTCTGAACAACGGCATGAGCCTGCTCGGCGTCTCGTCGTTCTACCAGCTGATCATCAAGGGTCTGATCATCAGTCTGGCCGTCTGGTTCGACGTGCTGCAAAAGAAGAAATAGGCCGGCCGGAGCCGCAAGGACGGCGTATTCTCCGGCAAGGATCCGGAGCAAGCAGCGGTTGGGTCAGCGCCGATTACTGCGCAGCCTGAACGCTGCGGCGCGCCATTGCCGGCTGCGGTTTGCCAGCCGCAGCCGAGGCGTCCGGCGACCAGCTTGTGACCACAGGCTCGGTACGATAGCGCGGCAGATCAGTCTCGAGCGAGTAGACGACGCACAGCGCGAGGCTGGCCCAGACCGCCGCGCTGAAATACAGCGACATCCAGGCAATCTCGCCCTTCCACTCGGCAAGGTCGTGCGTCACGACCCAACGCGTGCTGACGTCGCGCAGACCCTCGAGAGGTCTCAGAAGCCTGCTGCCTTCGGCCAGCCCGGCCCGCCATCGGCTCAGATACATCGGGACGTCGACGGTCATGAGAAACGCCAGATAGGCCGCAATCCCGACGATCGTGACGGCGAGCACCACGCGAACCGGACCGTCGAACTCCGGCAGCAACCGGCAAAGGCCGATCCCGACGGCGAGGAAGGCGACGGCCCATATCGAATTTTCAATGGCGTTGCCCAGATAGTGGGTGGTCAGCACCGCATACCACGAGAAGCATTCCGCGATCAGGATCAACGGCACGATCAGCCACGCGGCGTTCAGGGTGGTGTCCGATCCCGTCATCGCGCCGAGCTGGTGAAGGATGATCGCCCACTGCGCCACAAAGCAAATCTCGGCCACGGTTGCTACCGACCGGCCGACGACGACGCTCGAGAGCCAGGTGTCGAACAGGCAGATCCGCTGCACATCGGCGCGCGGAAGGAACGACCTGAATGCGCAGCCAAAAACATAGGCCGCACAGAGCAGGAGCATGAGCTCGATGTTGGACGTGCTGCCGGGCCTGCCAGTCCGCAGCAGCATCAGCTCGATGCCGGACGTGCTGCCGAGACTGCCGGCCGGCTGTTCGTGGAGCTGGCGGTACAGCACGAACCAAACCGCGATATTCACGCCGCTGACCAGCGTCAACAGACTCCACCACCAGGCCAGGGGATTCGACCAGGCCAGGGAAGTCGACCGCGCCCGCCATTCCAGACTCATGCACCGCTCCAGTCTTTATCGACCCGACACTTGGTTGTAATAATTTTGTCATAAATCTGCGCGTAGCAATTCTGTCATGAATCGCAGCCAGTCACGACACAAATATCTGTGTGGCAGGTGCTTGCGTGATGACGACCGGGCCAACGCTCTTCCAACCAACCGGGTCGGCGTGAAGCCGATTATTTCCAGATTGCATAGGCTCGCCAGCAGCGCCCCGGCGCTTGAACGTCAGCGGCGATCGCCGCTCGTGCCGCGCCGATAATTTCCGTAAAACGGCCTGTTTTGACTCCTGATGTGGCGCGGCACATAAGAGCGTCCAGTTAAAGAAAATTCCTCAACGATTCCGGTGGGACCTGACCCCATAAGA
>JBAVEE010000953.1:0-2350 GCA_049587575.1 Bradyrhizobium sp. | reverse complement strand
TTCGTCACCCTCCGCCGCAGGGGCCCTCCAGGGGAGGGTGAGAGCGAGGGTGAGAGCCGCAAGCACGAGGCCGGACCGGAATGCCAACGTCGCCGCTGATCGCCTTCTCCCATGTGGCCAAGAGTTTCGACGGCGGCCGCGTCAAGGCCGTCGACGACGTCTCGCTCGAGGTCGCCGAAGGCGAATTTCTCGCCATCGTCGGCGGCTCCGGCTCCGGCAAGACCACGTTGCTGCGGCTGGCAAACCGACTGATCGACGCCGATCACGGCAGCATCCGGGTCGAAGGCGAGGACGTGCGCAGCGTCGATCCTGTCGCGCTGCGCCGCCGCATCGGCTACGTGTTCCAGAGCGGCGGACTGTTTCCGCATATCAGCGTCGCCGGCAATATCGGGATCACGCCGAAACTGTCGGGCGTGCCTGCCGCCGAGATCGCTTCAAGGGTCGACGAGCTGCTCGATCTGGTGCGGCTCGACCGCGCGCAGTACCGCGACCGCTTTCCGCATGAACTGTCGGGCGGTCAGCGCCAGCGCGTCGGTGTCGCCCGCGCGTTGGCGGCAAAACCGCGGATCGTGCTGATGGACGAGCCGTTCGGTGCGCTCGATCCCCTCACCCGCGACGCGCTCGGCGACGACTATCGCGCCCTGCACGAGAAGCTCGGCCTGACCACGGTGATGATCACCCACGACATGACCGAGGCGATCCTGCTCGCCGACCGTATCGCGGTGATGCGCGCCGGGCGGCTGCTGGCGCAGGGCACCCCGCTGGAGCTCTCGGAAAGCGACGATGCCTATGTCGGCGAGCTGTTGCGCACGCCGCGGCGGCAGGCCGAGCGGCTTGGCGCTCTGTTGCCGCGGGACGGCACGGCATGAGCCTGTTTTCCGATCCACGCTGGAGCGAGGCGCTGGGGCATCTGCCGGATTATCTCGGCAATCATGTTCGCGTCAGCGTCACGGCGCTCGCGCTAGGGCTTTTGGTCAGCCTGCCACTGGCGATCGCGGTACGCAATCGTCGAGTGCCGCGCGGCATACTGCTCGGCCTTGCCTCGGTCGTGCAGACGGTGCCCGGACTGGCGCTGCTCGCGCTGTTCTATCCGCTGCTGCTGGCGCTCGCATCGCTGTCTCTTGCCTGGTTCGGATTTGGCTTCTCGGCGTTCGGCTTCCTCCCCGCGGTGCTGGCGCTCGCGCTGTATTCGATGCTGCCGGTGCTGCGCAACACCATCACGGGCCTAAGAGGCGTCGAGCCTGCGATCCTCGAGGCCGCGCAGGGCGTCGGCATGACGCCGCTTCAGTCGTTGATGTCGGTCGAATTGCCGCTGGCGCTGCCGGTGATGATGGCGGGCATCCGCACCGCCGCGGTCTGGGTGATCGGCACCGCGACGTTGTCGACGCCGATCGGCCAGACCAGCCTCGGCAATTACATCTTTGCCGGCCTGCAGTCCCAGAACTGGGTGTTCGTGCTGTTCGGCTGTCTTGCCGCCGCCGTGCTGGCGCTTGGCGTCGATCAATTGCTGGCCCTGATCGAAACCGGTATTCG
This sequence comes from Bradyrhizobium sp., assembly GCA_049587575.1. Taxonomy (GTDB): domain Bacteria; phylum Pseudomonadota; class Alphaproteobacteria; order Rhizobiales; family Xanthobacteraceae; genus Bradyrhizobium. The sequence continues at coordinate 817 of JBAVEE010000953.1, read as the reverse complement.
CGCGCGCAGCCGCATGCGCGCGATTCTCGGCGGCCTCGGCATCGCGGCGCTGGTGGCCGCAGCGCTGGCGCCGTCGATGGCGCGCGCGCCATCGACCTACGTTGTCGGCGCCAAGACCTTCGGCGAGCAATATGTGCTCTCCGCGCTGATCGCGCAGCGGCTGCGCGCGGCGGGATTATCGGCCACCACCCGCGAGGGCCTCGGCTCCAGCGTGATTTACGAGGCGCTGGTCTCCGGCGATATCGACGTCTACGTCGATTATTCGGGCACGCTGTGGGCCAACCAGTTTCACCACAGCGATATCCGGCCGCGCCAGCAAGTGCTCGCCGAGCTGAAGACGGCGCTGGCACGGCAGAACGTCACGCTGCTCGGCGAGCTCGGATTCGAGAACGCCTACGCACTGGTGATGCCGAGGGCACGCGCCGAGGCGCTCGGCATTCGCTCGATCGCCGATCTCGCTTCGCATGCGCCGGCGATGTCGATCGCCGCCGATTACGAATTCTTCTCGCGGCCGGAATGGGCGGGCTTGCGAGAGGCCTATGGGTTGAAATTTCGCGCGCAGCGACAGATGCAGCCGGACTTCATGTATGCCGCGGTCGCCTCCGGCGAGGTCGACGTCATCGCGGGCTATACCAGCGACGGGCTGATCGCGAAATACGACCTCGTCGTGCTGGACGACGTCAGGCACGCGATCCCGCCATACGACGCGATCATGCTGATCGCGCCGAAACGCGCCGGCGACCAGGCGCTGCCGGCGGCGCTGGCGCCGCTGCTCGGCCGCATCGACATCTCCGACATGCGCGCGGCGAACCTGCGC
>JBAVEE010000952.1:0-2273 GCA_049587575.1 Bradyrhizobium sp. | reverse complement strand
CCCGCAAGCTGATCGTCCTCGCGGCGATCTGGGCAGCGTTGCTGCTCGCCCCCTATTGGATGGTGCCGCTCGGCGGCTATACCGCGCTGGCGACCCGTGTGCTGGTGCTCGGACTGGCGGCGATGTCGGTGAATTTCCTGCTGGGATTTACCGGCGTATTGTCCTTCGGCCATGCCGCCTATTTCGGCCTCGGCGCCTACGGCGCTGGATTGACGCTGAAATTCCTGGCGCCAAGTACGCCGCTTGCGCTTGTTCTGGGAATGCTTCTGGGCGGTCTTTGCGGCGCCATCCTCGGCACCCTGATCGTACGCCGGCGCGGCGTCTATTTCGCTATGGTGACGATCGCGTTCGGGCAGGTGTTTTATTACATCGCTTTTCAGTGGAGTTCGCTGACCGGCGGCGACGACGGCCTGCGCGGTTTCTCGCGTCAGCCGATCGATTTCGGCCTGTTCAAGCTCGACATTCTGTCCGACGCCAACAATTTCTATTACTTCGTATTGTTCTGCTTTGCGCTGGTGGCCGGCGCCATGGCCTTCATTCTGCGATCGCCGTTCGGCCGCACCATGATCGCGATCCGCGAGAACGAGCGCCGCGCCCGATTCCTCGGCATTCCCGTCGAACGGCATATCTGGATCGCGTTCACGCTATCCTGTTTCTTCATGGGGTTTGCCGGCGCGCTCTACGCGCTTGTCAACAACTTCGCCGATCCGAGGGGGCTTCATTACAGCCAGTCCGGCGATTTCGTCATGATGGCGGTGATGGGCGGAATGCGGAGCTTCTGGGGGCCGCTGCTCGGCGCCGCCGTGTTCGTGGTTCTGCAGGATTACCTGTCGAGCGTCACCGTCAACTGGATGTCATTTGTGGGTCTGCTTTTCGTCCTGGTCGTGCTGTTCTTCCCGCGCGGACTGCTGGGCTTCCTGCAGCGGAGTAAGGCATGAACGTTCTCGAGATCAATAATGTCACCAAGCGGTTCGGCAATCTGGTGGCGGTGCGTGACGTCTCGCTTAACGTTGCGAAGGGTGAGATGTGCGCGATCATCGGGCCGAATGGCGCGGGCAAGACCACCTTCTTCAACCTGATCAGCGGATTCTTTCCGCCGACCTCCGGCAACATCGTCTTCGACGGTCGCGACATCACGCGGCTTTCCACGCATGAGCGCGTCACACGGGGCATGGCGAGGACGTTCCAGATCACCGAAATCTTTCCGGAACTTACCGTGTTCGAAAACGTCCGCATATCGGCGGAAGTCGCCGGCGGCTATCGCCTGCGGCCCTGGATCACCCGTTCGGAAAGCGCGAAGCTTCACGCCAGCGTCGAGGAGACGCTCAAGCTGGTATCGCTGGATGGCAAGGCCGACAGGCTGGTCGGCGAACTCGCTCACGGCGACCAGCGCGCCGCCGAGATTGCGATGGCGCTGGCCCTGAAGCCGCATTTGTTGCTGCTCGATGAGCCAACCGCGGGGATGGGCGATCAGGAAACATTCCAGATCACCCAGCTGATCCGTCGGCTGCATCGCGAAAGCAACTACACCATCGTGCTGATCGAACACGACATGCGCGTGGTGTTTCATCTCGCCGACCGTATTTGCGTGCTCGATCAGGGCCGGATGCTGGCGCAGGGCACGCCGCAGGAAATCGCCGCCAACGAGGCCGTTCAGGCCGCCTATCTGGGTAACGCCGCATGACCCCAGCCCTGACAGCCGAAGGCCTGCACACCTATTACGGCAAGAGCCACATCCTGCATGGCGTCAGCCTCAGCGTTGCCGAGGGCAAGATCACCGCCCTGCTCGGACGCAACGGTGCGGGCAAAACCACCACGCTGCGCAGCCTGATGGGGCTGACACCCGCGCGCGAAGGCAAGATCACGGTGTTCGGCCAGGATACCACGCATTGGCCGACCTTTCGCATCGCGGCCCACGGGGTGGGCTATGTGCCGGAAGGCCGGCGCATCTTCGCCAATCTCAGCGTCGAAGAGAACCTCAAGGTTCCGCTGGATCGCGGTGGTCCGTGGACCATCGCGCGAATCTACCAACTGTTTCCCCGCCTCGAGGAGCGCAAGCTCAATCGCGGCCGCCAGCTTTCCGGCGGCGAGCAGGAGATGTTGTCGATTGCCCGCGCGCTGCTCTTGAACCCGAGACTGTTGATTCTCGACGAACCTTCGCAAGGGTTGGCGCCCCTTATCGTCCGTGAGGTATTTCGCATCGTCCAGCAGATGAATACCGAGGGTATCTCGGTTCTGCTCGTCGAACAGAACGCGCGAATGAGTCTGGAAAT
>JBAVEE010000951.1:0-2107 GCA_049587575.1 Bradyrhizobium sp. | reverse complement strand
TTTTCCAGCAAGGTCGCGGTGGCTCCGAACCGCAACGGAAAGATCGCAAGACCGCCGAGACCAAACGTAAAGGCAAGCGGCGGCGACCCCACGAAGACATCATCCGGAGTGACGTTGAGCACTTCCCGGGCATAGCCATCGGCGATGATCAGCAGATCGCGATGGAAATGCATCGTCGCCTTTGGTTCGCCCGTGGTGCCCGAGGTAAACCCCAGCAAGGCGACATCGTCACGACCGGTTTTGACCGCATCGAACCGAACCGGCTTGCCCAGCGCCACCCGATCGAGCTCGGCATCATGGTTGGACGTTCCGTCAAAATTCACGACCTGCTTGAGAAACCGGCTGTCCTTCGCGCAGGCGACCAGTTCGTCGGCGATCCGACTGTCCGTCAGCGCAAGGCCGATCTCTGCCTTGTCGATGATCTTGGCCAATTCGCCGGCACGAAGCATCGGCATGGTATTGACGACGACGGCGCCGGCTTTCGTAGCCGCAAGCCATGCAGCGACCAGGGCCGGATTGTTGCCCGAGCGTATCAGAACGCGGTTGCCGGGCTTTACGCCGTAATTCTCCACCAACGCGTGCGCAAGGCGGTTCGACCAGTCCGCCAGCTCCTTGTAGGTGCGCTGGCGACCGTTGCCGATCAGCGCGACACGATCGCCTAACCCTTTCTCGACGATCCGGTCGGTCAATTCGACTGCGGCGTTGAGGTATTCGGGATACTGAAATTCCGGCCGGTCAAGCAGCAGTTGCGGCCATTGCTCGAACGGCGGAAGATTTCGCCGGGTAAAATCATCGACATGCCCCGATGGGCCAAGTGATGGGGTAAGGCCCGGAATTTTACCTGACATATCCATCGCCCCTTTGCTTTCGGGATGAAAGGCCTGAGACCAAATTCGAGGACGCCCGGCAGCGCTTGGCTCCTAAACATTTTATACTTAAAGTAATTGGACGCAATAGCCCGAATCCGCATCCTCCGGCACTTTTTCGAAATCTAGCGCCCGGCCAGTTGCTTGAGGCGCAGCACCATCGGCGAATTCGCCTCGGCGAGCGGGGCAATCGCCGTGAAGTGGTTGGCGCCGGGAACCGTGCCGAACCGCGTCGCGACGCCGGCCTTTGCCCAGAGATCGACGATGGTCCGGCTCTGCCGGAAAAACTCCGCGCTTTCGTTTTCGCCCACCACCGCGTCGAGGCTGAGGCGCGCGGGCGCGCGCCAAAATAACGGGCTCGCGGCCCTGGCGGCTTCCTGATCGAGACCCATCGCCTTGTTGATGGAGGTATCAATCAGCGGCCCGAGGTCGAACAGGCCGGAAATCGCGTAGGCGGCAATCACGAGATCCGCGGGCAGAGAGGGATCGAACGCCGGCCAGTCGCTCGCCAGCATGCAGGCCGCGAGATGCCCGCCGGCAGAATGGCCGCTGATGACCAGACGCTGCCCGAGCCGCGCCAATTCACGCGACGCCATCCGCATTTCGCCGATGATCTGGCTCACGCTGACATCGGGACAAAGATCGTAGCTCGGAATGGCGACGCCGATGCCATGGGCATTCAGTCCTCCGGCGAGGTGGCTGAAAAACGAGCGGTCGAGCGCCTGCCAGTAACCGCCATGGATGAACACGACGATCGGGCCCTGGCCATCGGCGGGAAACAGATCAATGACATGACGCGCGCCCGGGCCGTAGGAAATCGAGCGCGGGAGGTGTTGCGCGCGATAAGCAGCCGCATCCTTCGCCCAGCCCGCGATCAGCACGGGGTTCTCCGGAACCCGCGCCCGGTTGTTGTATTCGACTTCGTAATCGACGCCGGTCACGCTGGCTTAGGTCCTTTTTTGCGCGGATTTCTGCGCGGAGGCCTTGGTCTTGGCCAGCAGCCGCATCAACTCGCGGACGTCCTTGGGCGAGAGGTCCGAAAATATGTCGGCGATCCATGTCTCGTGTTCGGCCGCCATCTTGCGAAACTCGGCGCGGCCGGCTTTCGTCAGCCGTATGACCTGAACCCGCCGGTCGGTCTCCAATGTTCGCCGGTCGAGATGGCCGGACTCGACAAGACGCTCGACCAGGCCGGTGACATTGCCGTTACTGACCATCATCCGCTTCGAGACGTCGGACAG
>JBAVEE010000950.1:0-3020 GCA_049587575.1 Bradyrhizobium sp. | reverse complement strand
ATCAAGCCCTGATAGGCTTGCCTGGCGACATCGGCGGGGGAAACATTGAGGACCGCGGAGTCAAATCCGGGTTCGAACCCCGCCCGGGTCTGGAATTCCGACGGCACCGGGCCGGGACAAAGCACGGTGACCCGCACGCCGCGGGGTCCGAGCTCGCCGCGCAGCGCTTCGGTGAACGACAGCACGTAGGCTTTGGAGGCGTAATACACCGCCATACCGGGCCCCGGCAGGAAGCCGGCGATCGATCCTACATTGAGAATGCCGCCGCGATGCCGGATCAGATGATCGGAAAACCGCAGCGACAAATCGGTCATCGCGCGGATGTTGAGCGCGATGATGCCAAGTTGCTCGGCGCGATCGAGTTCGATTGCATGGCCGAACAAGCCGAACCCGGCATTGTTGACGACGTATTCGACCTCCACCCCTTCGGCAGCCAGGGCGGCCGCAATCTTGTCGCCCGCGTCGGCTTGTTCGAGATCGCAGGCAATCACGATCGGGGCGTTGCCCCCGGCGGCAGCGATTTCGGCCGCCAGCGCCGCCAGGCGATCCGCGCGGCGCGCCACCAACGCAAGGCGGTGGCCCCTGGATGCGAAAACGCGCGCCAGCTCGGTGCCTATTCCAGCCGAGGCACCGGTAATCAGCGTCACCCGCTCAGTCACGATTCAATGCTCGCAAATAAGGTCCGTGGTATACAGCCAAGAGCACAGGCCTTAGGGGGGATGCAAGCCGCCTGCAAGCCTTTCGGCGACTTCAGGCGCGATCTAATTGCCTGCCGCCGTCGCGGGCTTCCTGCCGGCGACACGGTGCTTGAGATCGATCCGGTCGCGGGAAGACACGCCAAGCAGGTCGGCGGCCCGCCAGACCACGTTGTCCTCGAACTCACTGATCTGGCCGTCGGCGTAGGCCAGCTCCCACATCATCTCGACGATGCGCAATCGTCCCGCCTCATCGACCGAACGCATGATGACACTGGTGAAATGATAGAGATCAACCGCCTCGCCCTCGACCAGCGTCGCAGACGCGATCAGTTGGTCCGCCATTCCCGGATCGAGCCCGAAGCGGCTTTCGATCAGGCTATGAAGCTTGCGCTTTTCGGCTTCGGACGGCTCGCCGTCGAGCGAAACGACGTGAACCAGCAGCGCCGTCGCGGCCAGACGATACCCGGTATCGTCAAACGACCGATGCTCGTGGGCGGCGGGAGACATTACATCGGCGATGAATTGGCGCAGTCCGTCGAGCATCGTTTCCTGCTGAAATCGAGTAAATCGCTTGGCCGCCGCACCGGGGCCACGTTCCGATATATGGCCCGGCAATTCGGCCCGCGCAATCCACGACGATCCGGCGGCGACATTACGATTCGGCAATCTCAGGGTATCTCGTAAACCACGATCTTGTCGGCGATGCCCCGCAGCGCGGCCTGCTTCTGGATCGGCGTTATCGCCGCTTTGTCCAGGACGGCTGCCACCGCCGGCGCGTCAATCACCGGCCCGGTGACGTGGATCGCCTGCGAAGTCGCCAGCCCCTGAACCCGGGCTGCGATGTTGACGGTCTGGCCGAAATAATCCTGCCGCTCGTTGAGCATGACCGCGAGGCAGGGCCCCTCGTGAATGCCGATTTTGACTACCAGATCGTCGGTACCGCGCTCGGCATTGAGCGCATCCATCGCCGCGCGCATCCGCAACCCCGCGGCAAGCGCATGCTCCGGCCTGACAAAGGTCGCCATGACGGCATCGCCGATCGTTTTCACGACGGCGCCCTTCCCGGACGAGATGATTTCCAAAAGCGCATGGAAATGCGCCCGCACCAGATCGAATGCGGCGAGATCGCCAACCCGCTCGTACAGCGCGGTCGAGCCCTTGAGGTCGGTGAACAGGAAGGTCAGCGAGGTGATCTTGAGGCGCTGGTCGATGGTGAGATTGTCGGCCTTGAAGACATCGCGGAAGGTCTGGTTGGACAGCATCCGCTTGGCGGTGAGGAACGGCCGGCGCTTGCCGAGCAGGTCATGGAGTGCGTCGGCCGCGACAAAGACGGTGGGCAGCGTCCGCAGGCCGGACTGGTTGTCGAGCGACAGCCGCAACGGGCCGGGACGCAAGGTGATCGACCCGGTCGGCGGGTGCGCCCTGTTGTAGATCAGCGCGAGCTGCTGCCATTCTTCGGTGGGCTCGCCCTGGACGTCGATGAAATGCGCCGAATGCGTCACCGGCTCGAATACAATGATGAATTGCGGCGGCAGTTGCAGCGACAGCACCGCCCTTTCGCCGGCAGGCAGTTCAAGCGCATCAAGCGTCACCTCTTCGGTCAACGAGGCGAACGACTCCTTGTCGAGATCGATGCCCGAACTCCAGAACACCTGCTTGTAATATTCCCAGAGCGGCAGCGCATTGGGATCATGCGCGGCGATCCGCCTGACCCCTGGGCTGACGGTGAAGGCGACCTCGACCTGTTCGTCGACGGAAGGCTCGTAACCGCAGGAGCATAATCCGCAATGGTAGTCGTCGTGACGCAGCGATTTCAGCGTCTCGTGCGCATCGAGCACGCCGCTGCAGCCAGGGCAGAGCACGTTCCAGGTGAGGTCGAACAACCCGAGCTGCGAGGCGTGCAGGAATCCCGATATCATCCGCTCTTCATCGAAGCCTGAGCGTTTGGAAAAATCCAGGACGTTGATTCGATTGAGCTCGTGGTCGTCGCCATTGCCGATCAGTTCGGCGATGGCATCCGCGACTGCCGGATCGGCGGCCCGCTTCAGAGCTGAAAACTGCGCCTGGGTGTCGCTCATGACCTCGGTCCAAATGGGATTGCAGGCGCGCCCAGGCAATCCCCGCTCAACGCGGCGTGATCGAAAACATCGGCGAGCGATCGGGCTGCGTCGTCACAATGCCGATCGGCATGACCGGCGCCTTGTCGAGAAGCGTGACGCGGAATGCGCCGATGATCCTGGCGAGGGCCAAAGTGGCCTCCACCAGCGCGAAATGCGCGCCGATGCAGACCCGCGCGCCGACACCGAATGGCAGATAGGCAAA
>JBAVEE010000949.1:0-4046 GCA_049587575.1 Bradyrhizobium sp. | reverse complement strand
GGTCGATATCGATCCATTGCCCGCCGTGACCGACCCCGAGGACGCGGCAAAACCCGGCGCGCCGCAACTCTACGATCACATCCCCAACAATGTGGCGCTCGACTATCACTATGGCGACGCCGCCAAGGTCGAGGCCGCGTTCGCCGGAGCCGCGCACGTGACAAAGCTCGATATCGTCAACACCCGCGTCGCGGTGGTGGCGATGGAGCCGCGCGCGGCGCTCGCCTCCTACGACAAGGCGAGCGAGCGCTACACGATCCAGGTTCCGACCCAGGGCGTCGCCGGCAACCGGCTCACTCTCGCCAAGAACATCCTGAAGGTTCCGAACGAGAAAGTGCATCTGCTCACCGCCAATGTCGGCGGCTCGTTCGGCATGAAGAACATCAACTATCCCGAATATGTCTGCATCCTGCATGCCGCGAAGGCGCTGGGCCGGGCGGTGAAATGGACCGACGAGCGCTCGACAAGCTTTTTGTCCGACAGCCATGGCCGGGCACAGAAAATTCATTGCGAGCTCGCGCTCGACGGCGAAGGCAGGTTCCTCGCCATCAAGGTTTCCGGCTACGGCGATCTCGGCGCCTATATCACCGGCGTCGCGCCGCAACCATTGTCCCTCAACATCGGCAAGAACCTCGGCAGCGTCTATCGCACGCCGGCGATGGCGATCGACATCAAGACCGTGCTGACCAACACCACGCTGATGGGCGCCTATCGCGGCGCCGGCCGGCCCGAGGCCAACTACTTCATGGAGCGCCTGATCGATCGCGCCGCCGACGAGATGGGCATCAACCGGCTGACCCTGCGCAAGCGCAATTTCATCAAGCCGGCGCAGATGCCGTTCGCGGCTTCCTCCGGCGTCACCTATGACAGCGGCGATTTCCAGGGGGTATTCAACGAGGCGCTCGAGATCTCCGACCACGCCAATTTCGCCAGGCGCAAGAAGGAGAGCAGGAAGCGCGGCAAGCTGCGCGGCATCGCGGTGGGCTCCTACCTCGAGGTCACGGCGCCTCCCGGCGTCGAACTCGGCAAGATCGTGTTCGAGGACGACGGCTCGGTGCGGCTGATCACCGGCACGCTCGATTACGGCCAGGGCCACGCGACGCCGTTCGCGCAGGTGCTTTGTGCGCAACTCGGCGTTCCCTTCGAGAGCGTGAAGCTCGAACAGGGCGACAGCGACCTCGTGCATACCGGCAACGGCACCGGCGGCTCGCGCTCCATCACCGCCAGCGGCATGGCGATCGTCGAAGCCTCGCGACTGGTGATCGAAAAAGGCAAGCGCGCGGCCGCCCATCTGATGGAAGCCGCCGAAGGCGACATCGAATTCGGCAATGGCCGCTTCACCATCGCCGGCACCGACCGCTCCATCGACATCATCGAGCTGGCGCGCCGGCTGCGCGAAAACAAGATGCCCGAAGGCGTGCCGTCGTCGCTCGACGTCGACCATACCACCGAACCCGTTCCATCGACCTTCCCCAATGGCTGCCATGTCGCGGAAGTCGAGATCGACCCCGAGACCGGGATCGTGCAAATCGTGCGCTATACCGGCGTCAACGACTTCGGCACCATCGTCAATCCGATGCTGGTCGCCGGACAGCTGCATGGCGGCGTCGCGCAAGGCATCGGACAGGCGCTGATGGAATGCGTCAGCTACGATTCCAGCGGCCAGCCGGTTACCGGCTCGTTCATGGATTATGCGCTGCCGCGCGCCGAGGACATCCCCCTGATGGAGATCGGCGATCATCCGGTGCCGGCCAAATCCAATCCGCTGGGCACCAAGGGCTGCGGCGAAGCCGGCTGCGCCGGTTCTCTCTCCACGATCGTCAACGCGGTGCTCGACGCATTGTCCGACTACGGCATCACCCATATCGACATGCCGCTGACCCCCGAACGGGTCTGGCGTGCGATCAGGGATGCAAAGAAAGTAGCGTAAGGCGCGGCTGCCATCCTTAGTCGCTCGCCAAACACGCAACTGTCATCGCCCGGCTTGACCGGGCGACCCAGTATTCCAGAGCGGGGGGTGATTGATCCGAGGGCCCGCGGCGTACTGGGTCCCCCGCTTTCGCGGGGGATGACGACCGACCCTACGCCGCCGCCTGCTCGCGCGGCTGGTAGATCGCAATGTGCCGGCAATGGGCGAGCGGCACCCGGCCATTGCCGACGACGAGCGCGTCGAGTTCGACGAAGCGATGGCCTTTCTTGTCGTAATTGCCGGCCCCGCGCGCGCGCGCCGTCAACTCGTCGCCATTGCTCGATGCCGCCAGAAGCTGCATCCGGCTGCCGACATGAATCCACGGGCCGAGGATGGCGTTGTCGACCAGCACCCTGTTCATCACCCGCTGCAGCAGGCCGGGATGGCCGAGGCCTTCGCGAAGGTAGATCGGATCGCGCTCGCGCACATCCGTCAGATATTCCGTGGCGGCTTCGCCCGCCCACGCCCGCGGCGCCGTCCCAAGCCACTTGCCGGGTTCGTAGGAGGCTTCATTGACCGGCCGGCGCTCCGGCACCGGCGGGATTTGCGGGAAATCCGCGATCGAGAGCGAGGGCCTGGATGCGGGAAGCGAGGCCGTGCCGGTCGCGCAGAGCTGGCCGCGGCTTTCGACCTCGATCGAAACCACGCCATCGCTCTCCTCGCCCGTCACATTGGCGATCTCGCCGTCATAGACCGGCTTGACGAAGCGCGCTTCGATCAGTCCGCGCTCGAGAAACGCGCGGCCCCATCGCCTCACCGGCAAATGCATCATGTAGGCCATGACGTCGACGCCGGGGACGAGGCCGCCGCTGAATCCGAACCGCCTCGCCACCGCGTCGTCATGCATCTTGTTCTCGGAAAGCTTCGCGGTGTTGTAGGCCTCGACGCGATAGGCCTCCAAGGCGCCTGTCATGCCCGTTTCCCTTATTTTGGCTATCTTTTCATCGCCAATGGTACGCGAAGGAAAGGTCGTGGCAAGAGTGTTGGACCCGCCGTGTTTTCCTCGCAATTCCGCCTCCGATGGGGTACCACGCGCATCCCGGGAGCGCCCTTGCGCTCCCGGGAGCGCGGTTGCGTTATCCCGTCAATTCCCTCAACCGATGACGCCAGATTTGAACACCACCCGCATCTATGTCGACGCCGATGCCTGCCCGGTGAAGGATGAAATATACCGGGTCGCGGCCCGTCACGGCCTTCCGGTCAGCGTGGTCGCGGGGAACTTCATTCGGGTGCCGCCGGATCCGCTGATCGAGCGCGTCGCGGCCGGTTCCGGGATGGACGCCGCCGATGACTGGATCGCGGAACGCGCCGGAAAAGGCGATATCGTGGTCACCTCCGACATTCCACTGGCGAGCCGCTGCGTGAAAGCCGGCGCCGAGGTGATCGCGCCGAACGGCAAGCCGTTTACCGAACAGTCGATCGGGATGACGCTCGCGGTTCGCAATCTGATGACCGACCTGCGCTCCTCCGGCGAAGTCACCGGCGGTCCCAGATCGTTCGCGCCGCGCGACCGCTCGGCGTTTCTATCCGCACTCGATCAGGCCATCCGCCGCGTCCAGCGCCAGCGCGCAGCGCAATCCGCGCAAAACCAGAATTGAACCAGAAACCATGGCGCCTCCGCTCATCCAGTTGAAAGACATCAAGCTGACCTTCGGCGGCACGCCGCTGTTGTCGGGCGTCGAACTGTCGGTATCGTCGGGCGAGCGCGTCTGCCTGATCGGCCGCAACGGCTCCGGCAAATCGACGCTGTTGAAGATCGCGGCCGGCCTCGTCCAGCCCGACAGCGGCAGCCGCTTCGTGCAGCCCGGCGCGACCATCCGCTATCTGCCGCAGGAGCCCGATTTTTCCGGTTTTGCCACCACGCTGGCCTATGTCGAATCCGGTCTCGGCCCGGGCGACGACCACTACCAGGCCCGCTATCTTCTGGAGCAGCTCGGGTTGCACGGCGACGAAGATCCCGCGCACCTGTCCGGCGGCGAGGCCCGCCGCACCGCGCTGGCGCACGTGCTGGCGCCCTCGCCCGATATCCTGCTGCTGGACGAGCCCACCAACCATCTCGATCTCACCACCATCGAAT
>JBAVEE010000948.1:0-13344 GCA_049587575.1 Bradyrhizobium sp. | reverse complement strand
GCCGGCCATGGCGACAACGGCCGCAGCCCCGATCGCGGTCCCCGGCCTGCGCCGCAACATGGTGACGATCTGCGCCATGACCGCGACCATCATGCAGGCGCTGGACACCACCATCGCCAATGTCGCGTTGCCCTACATGCAGGGGTCGCTGTCGGCGTCGCAGGACCAGATCAACTGGGTGTTGACCTCCTACATCGTCGCCGCCGCGATCATGACAGCCCCTGTGGGATGGATCGCCAACCGCTTCGGCCGCAAGCGGATCTTCATCGTCTGCTCGGCCGGATTCACCATCGCATCCGTGATGTGCGGGCTGGCGCAGGACATCAACCAGATGGTGTTGTTCCGCCTGCTGCAGGGTGTATTCGGCGCGGCGCTGGTGCCGCTGTCGCAGGCCGTCATGCTGGATTCCTATGCGCTGCACGAGCGCGCCAAGGCGATGTCGATCTGGGGCATGGGCGTGATGATGGGGCCGATCATGGGTCCGTCGCTCGGCGCCTGGCTGACCGAGACCTATTCCTGGCACTGGGTGTTCTTCGTCAACATCCCGTTCGGCATCGTCACGGTGGCCGGGCTGCTGGTCTTCATGGACGAGACCAGGGCAAATCGCGAGCTGCGGTTCGACTGGTTCGGATTTGCCGCGCTCGCGGTCGGCATCGGCTCGATGCAGGTCGCGCTCGACCGCGGCGAGCAGCTCGGCTGGCTGGGGTCCAACGAGATCATCGCCGAGATCATCGTTTCCATCATCGGCTTCTATTATTTCTTTGCCCATTCGCTGACGACCGCAAAGCCGTTCATCCAGTTTGCGATCTTCAGGGACCGGAATTTTGTCGGCGGCTGCGTGTTCATGGCGGTGATGGGGCTGGTGCTGTTCTCGACCATGGCGCTGTCCTCGCCCTATTTGCAGAACGTGATCGGCTATCCGATTCTGACGGCCGGCCTGCTGCTGGCGACCCGCGGCTGCGGCACCTTCGTCGCCATGATGCTGGTCGGGCGCCTCATGAAATATATCGAGGCGCGGACATTGATCGCCGGCGGACTCACGCTGATGTCGCTTTCGCTCTTCTTCATGACCGGGTGGACCGACCAGACCGGCGTCCCGACCATCGTCGTCGTCAGCGTCGCGCAGGGCTTCGGTCTCGGCCTGGTGTTCGTGCCGCTCTCTACCGTGGCGTTCCTGACGCTGCCCAATCATTTGCGCACCGACGGCACCTCGATGCTGACGCTGATGCGCAACGTCGCCTCCTCGATCGGCATTTCGATCGTGATCGCGCAACTGACCGAGGGCGGTCGCCGCGTCTATGCCATCCTGTCGGAGCACATCAATCCGTTCAATCACGCGCTGCAGATGCCGGATGTCCGCAGTATGATCAACCTGAATTCCGACGGCGGCCGCGCCATCGCGGATGCGCTGGTCGGCATCCAGGCGCAGATTATCGCATTCTCGCTGGACTATCAGACGGTCATGGTCATCACGCTGTGCGCCATACCGCTGGCGATCATGATCGGCTCCACCAAGGTCGCGTTGCGCAAGCAGTCGGCGGCGCCGGAACACGCGGTGATCGAGTAGGCGCCGCGAGGCAGAAACCTCTGCCATGGCGGAGGCGCCGCCAAGGCAGTCGGTTTGTGATCACGCTGCCCGGGACGCAAGGTCAGCCCGAAACGAGCTGTTGCTCCAGGCCGTGCAGCACCTGATAGCACGGCAGCACCTGGGCGACGCTCGCATTGGGCTCGCGGCCCTCGCGGATGGCGGCAAAGAACTCGCGGTCCTGCAGCTCGATCCCGTTCATCGACACGTCGACCCTGGAGACGTCGATCTTCTCCTCCCTGCCGTTCACGAGGTCGTCGTAGCGGGCGATGTAGGTGCCGGTGTCGCCGATATAGCGGAAGAAGGTGCCGAGCGGACCGTCATTGTTGAAGGACAGGCTGAGCGTGCAGATCGCGCCGCTCGCGGCCTTGAGCTGGATCGACATGTCCATGGCGATCCCAAGCGTCGGGTGAATCGGTCCCTGGACCGCGTTGGCCTTCACGATCGGCGAGCGCGCCTGGTAGGCGAACAGGTCCACGGTGTGCGCGGCGTGGTGCCACAACAGGTGGTCGGTCCAGCTCCGCGGCTGGCCCAGCGCGTTCATGTTGGTGCGGCGGAAAAAGAAGGTCTGCACATCCATCTGCTGGATGTTGAAGTCGCCGGCGACGATTTTCTTGTGCACCCATTGATGGCTGGGGTTGAAGCGGCGGGTATGGCCGCACATCGCCACCAGTCCGGTCTTCTTCTGCAGGTCGACCACGGCCTGCGCATCCTGCAGGGAATCGGCCAGCGGAATCTCGACCTGGACATGCTTGCCGGCCTTCATGCAGGCGATCGATTGCGACGCATGCATCTGGGTCGGCGTGCACAGGATCACCGCATCGACCTCCTTGAGCGCGAGGCTGTCGGCGAGGTCGGTCGAGACATGCTTGATGCCGTATTTGATGGCGATTTCCCTGGTCGGCTCCAGCCTGCGGCCGACCAGCGACACCACCTCGACGCCGTCGATGTTCTTGATGCCGTCGAGATGCTTGGTGCCGAACGCACCGGCGCCGGCGAGCGCCACTTTGATGGTCTTGGTCACGTCAGTTGTTCTCCAGGATCAGATGACCGACGGCGGTGTTGCTCGCCGGCACGTGGTAGAAGCGATGCCGAACCGTCGGCTGCTTGCCGTCATTGACGTCGTTCATGGCGCCGCGCGCGATCAGCCACATCACCAGTTCAATGCCCTCGCTGCCGGCTTCCCGCACATAGTCGATGTGCGGCATCCTGGAGAGCCCTTCGGGGTCGGCGATCAGGCGATCGAGGAACGCCTGATCCCACGCCTTGTTGATCAGCCCGGCGCGCGGCCCCTGCAGCTGGTGGCTCATGCCGCCGGTGCCCCAGATCTGCACGTTGAGCGGCTCGTCGTAGGATTCGATCGCCTTGCGGATCGCCTTGCCGAGCATGAAGCAGCGCCGGCCCGACGGCGCCGGGTACTGCACGACATTGACCGCGAACGGGATCACCGGGCACGGCCATGCCTGCGGCTGGCCGCACATCAGGCTCAGCGGCACCGTGAGACCGTGGTCGACGTCCATCTTGTTGACGATGGTCAGGTCAAAATCATCCTGGATCACTGACTGCGCGATATGGGAGGCGAGCTTCGGGTGGCCGACCACCTTGGGCACCGGGCGCGGGCCCCAGCCCTCGTCGGCCACCGCGAATTCGGGCGCGGTGCCGATCGCGAAGGTCGGGATGATATCGAGACTGAACGCATTGGCGTGATCGTTGTAGACCAGAAAGATGACGTCGGGTTTCTGGTCTTTCAGCCACTGCTTGGAGAATTCGTAGCCCTTGAAGACCGGCTGCCAATAGGGCTCAGCGGTCTTGCCGAGATCGATCGCCGCGCCGACGGCCGGCACATGCGAGGTGTAGACGCTTGCGGTGATACGGGCCATCACTTCTTCTCCCCAATGCGGCGGTTGCCTTCGATGGAACGGCCGCCCTTCACCATCATCTCGCGGTATTGTTCCTCGCTCATGCCGGTCATGCTGCCGGCCATCTGCTGGAAGCTCTTGCCGTCGGTCGCGCCGATCTTGGCGAGGAAGTAGATGTTGCCACCGAGTTCGATGCAGCGATTGAGGTCGCGCGCCAGCACGGCCTTCTTCTGCTCCTCGGTCATCGGCCATTCGTCGAGATAGGCGCGCTCGTTCGCCTTGAAGCGCGCGCGGTTCTCCGCCTTCATCAGCGACATGCAGAACTGGTTCAGGTGATAGCCTTGCCGCGACATGTCGGCATCGAAGATGGTGGTGCCGGGTACGTCCGTGTAGGGTTTGTCGAGTGCCATGGAGTGCCTCCTTTAGGATTCCTCGGGCCAGTACAGTCGCATCGGATTGTCGACCAGGAGTTTGCGTTGAAGTTCAGGCGTGACCGCGATGTGCGGAACGAAATCGACCAGCAGGCCGTCGTCCGGCATGTGGTCCTTCAGGTTGGGATGCGGCCAATCGGTGCCCCAGAGCACGCGATCCGGAAACGCTTCGACGATGCGCCTGGCGAACGGCACCACATCGCGATAGGCATTCTGCTCGCCGTTGAGTGCCGGCGGACCCGAAATCGACAATCGCTCGGGACAACTGACCTTGGACCAAACGTTCGGGTGATCGCTCATGAATTTCACGAACAATTCGAATTCGGGACCGTCGACCGGCTTGGCGAGGTCGGGCCTGCCCATGTGGTCGACGACCACCGCGGTCGGCAGCGACGTGAAGAAATCCCACAGCTCCGGCAAGTCCACGGCCTCGAAATAGATGACGACATGCCAGCCGAGCTTTGAAATCCGGCCGGCGATCTCATTGAGTTCGTCCCGCGGCGTGAAATCGACGAGGCGCTTGACGAAATTGAAGCGGACGCCGCGGACGCCGGCCGCATGCATCGCCTCAAGCTCGGCATCGCTGATGCTGCGCCTGACGGTGGCAACCCCCCGCGCTTTGCCTCCGGAATGAATCAGGGCGTCGATCATCGCGCGATTGTCGGCGCCGTGACACGTCGCTTGCACGACCACATTGCGGGCCACGCCCAAATGGTCGCGCAGCGCGTAGAGCTGATGCTTGGACGCATCGCACGGTGTGTATTTCCGCTCCGGCGCGTAGGGAAACTCCGCGCCCGGGCCGAACACGTGGCAATGCGCGTCAACGGTGCCGGCCGGCAGCTTGAACCGGGGCTTGGATGGACCGGCATACCAATCGAGCCAGCCCGGGGTCTTCTGGAATGGCCCGGCAGCGGGTTTCGACATAAACAAGTCCTCTCGATGTCCGGTCAGGCGCTGAGGCTCGGCCGTCGTCATACCGGCTCCATGCCGTGACGTCGTATGGATGCCTCCGCCTCCCGGGAAGTCAGATTGCCGATGAAGCTGCGCGCCCCGGCTTCATTGGATGCCAGCGCGCCCACGCCGCATGAAAACCGCGTCAAGGATTGAATCTCTTGAGGCAGGGTCCCGGCGATATCGATGCCCGGCACGTCCAGAAACTCGCTCAATTGCTGAAAGCCGAGTTCGGCTTCGCCGCGCGCCACCAGGGTGCCGACGGGCACGCCAGGCGGCGCCTGAATGATCCGCACCGTCTTCGATCGATCGGCGCCCCATTTTTCCAACAGCTTCAGCACATGCGTGCCGCTCGGCCCGGTGGAGTAGCCAACCGATCGTGCCGAGAGAACGGCGGCTTTCGTCGCAGCCTCGTTCGAGAGATCAGGACACCCGGCCCCTGATCGCACAGCCACCGCAATCGCCGAATCCGCAAACCCGGCGCGGCTCTCTGGTTTCAGGAATCCGTCCTCCTCGAGTTTCCTCATGGCGTCGTCGGCGAGCACAACGATATCGAATTTCTCGCCGGCCCGGATGCGGCGCGCGGCATCGACGCCGCCGACGGACTCGATCGCGACCGAGTGTCCGGTTTTTTGCTGGTACGCGCCGGCACGCTCCGCCAGGATCTGGCGGGTCGCCATCGACGATATGCCAACGATGTCAGCAGCCATTGACCAACTTTCTTCAACTCGCGTCGCGGTGCGTCAGTCGATATATCTCAATCCGGCCTTCGCGAGCGGCTCGCGCATCTTGTACATGTCGAGTCCGAGAACGCCTGCTGCAAGCTTTTCGCGCTTGTCCGCTTCGTTCGCTTCGCGTGCTTCCGCCGCGTCCGCGGCCTGATGTGCGATCCGGGCGGGGACGACGACTATTCCGTCCATATCGGCGACCACAACGTCCCCCGGATTTACGGTTGCCCCGGCGCAGATCACCGGAACGTTCACCGAGCCGAGCGTCGCCTTGACCGTGCCCCGGGCACTGATCGCGCGCGAAAAAACCGGGAACTGCATTTCGGTAAGGTCCGTCACATCGCGCACGCCGCCATCGATGACCAGGCCGTTCGCACCGCGGGCACGGAAGCTGGTGGCGAGCAGATCGCCGAAAAAGCCGTCGGTATTGTCGACGGTGCAGGCCGCGACCACGACGTCGCCCGGCTGTATCTGCTCGGCGGCCACATGCAGCATCCAGTTGTCCCCCGGCTGCAGCAGCACGGTAACCGCGGTGCCGCACATCCGGGCTCCGGCGTAGATCGGGCGCATATAGGGATGCATCAGCCCGACCCTGCCCATCGCCTCGTGGATCGTGGCGACGCCATAGCGCGACAATCTGTCGACGGCGGCCTTGTCCGCCCTGACGATATTGCGCCTGACGATTCCGAGATCGTTCATCGCAACGCTCATGGTCAGTTTCCTTTCGCTTTCAACGCGGCATCCAGCCGCGGAAATACGCGCCGCGCATTGCCTTCGTAGATTTTGTACCGGTCCTGCGCGCTGAGCGTGGTGGCGCCTTCAATATAGCGCTTGGTGTCGTCGTAGTGGAATCCGGTTTCCGGATCGATGCCGCGAACGGCGCCGATCATCTCGCTGGCGAACAGAACGTTCTCGACCGGGATCACCTTGGTGAGCAGGTCGATGCCCGGCTGGTGATAGACGCAGGTATCGAAAAATATGTTCTTCAGGAGGTGATCCTTGAGCAGCGGCTTCTTCATCTCCTGCGCCAGGCCGCGGAAGCGGCCCCAGTGATAGGGAACGGCGCCACCGCCGTGCGGAATCAGGAATCTCAGGGTCGGAAAATCCTTGAACAGATCCGACGTCAGACATTGCATGAAGGCCGTGGTGTCGGCGTTCAGGTAGTGCGCGCCGGTGGTATGAAAGCAGGCGTTGCAGCTCGTGGAGACATGGATCATGGCCGGGATGTCGAGCTCGACCATCTTCTCGTAGATCGGGTACCAATGACGATCCGAAAGCGGCGGCGAGGTCCAGTGCCCGCCGGATGGGTCGGGATTGAGGTTGATGCCGACGAAGCCGTACTCCTTGACGCATTTCTCGAGTTCAGGGATGCAGGTCTTCGGATCCACGCCCGGCGATTGCGGCAACATCGCAGCCCCGACGAAATTGTCGGGGAATAGCTTGCTGACGCGCCAGCACAGCTCGTTGCAGATCGCAGCCCATGACGACGACACCTCGAAGTCGCCGATGTGATGGGCCATGAAGCTCGCGCGCGGGCTGAAGACGGTCAGATCGCTGCCGCGCTCTTTCATTTGCCTGAGCTGGTTGTTGATGATCGATTCGCGCAGCTCGTCGTCGCTGATCTTCAGCTCGCTGGCCTTGGGCCTGACCGCGGGATCCTTGATGCCCGCGATCTGTCGGTTGCGCCAATCCTCGAGGGCCTTGGGCGCCGTGGTGTAGTGGCCGTGCACATCGATGATCACTTGATCCCCCCATCAGCAATGGCGGGGGGACGAGCGACGCTGCTGGCCCGGAATCCCTGTCCGGCAAAACCAGTGAACATCTGCAAGCATTCCCGCCTGTTCATTTCCTTTTTCCCGTCAAAGTACCTGGGCGGACCCAGGATATCCGGTCACCTTGGCGCGTGACCGTCGTGCGCCTGGATTGGCGCCGCGGATCGCCGCCGCGGGCCGGTCGAGCCCAGGCGCCTGCAACGAAGCGACAGTAGCCTGTACCAGTTGCTCGATCGCATCGCCCGCATCGGTCCCGTCGGAATCGCCGCGCGACAGGCGGGTGACGCGCTCAGGCGTCACCAACGTATAATAGAGTGCCCCGAGAAGGAAATGGCTGCGCCAGACGATCGCCGCGCGCGGGATATGCGGCAAGCTGTCATGGATCGCATCGATGAAGGCGTGACTGGTATCGTCGAAGGTCTGCGCGATGATCCGCCGGGTGACTTCGTTTCCTTCGGCCGACATGATGGCGCGCAACCGCGTGAAACGCACTCCGCCGCCGGCGAGATCGCTGCCCGAAGAAAATGCCGGCAGCACGTAGGCGCGGACGATCGCCTCCAGCCTGTCGCGCAGGTCGCGCACCCGCCTGGCAGCAGCCAGCAGTTCGAAGCGCCTGTGGTTCATCGGTCCGCAGTGACGCCGGTAGATTTCCAGCAGCAACGCGTCCTTGGTCTTGAAATGATAGGTCACGCTGCCCGGATTTGCGCCAGCCGCATGCGCGATATCGCGCACCGTCACGGCGCTGAAGCCGTTGGTCGAGAACAGCTCCTCCGCGGCCACGAGAATCGCTTCGCGCATGTTCGGCTTGCGCGTCTTTTGCTTCTCGGCGGATTTTCTGACCATATTATTTGTACTATTGTACAAATGGGTCGGACCAGTCAACAACGGCCATCACTTGATTGTGCCAGGCGACCCGTCTTGGCGGACCTTGTCGACGGCCTTTCGTTCGCTTCTTGCCCGACGTCGCTCGTCGGCTTGAAACCTGAGCTGTCCAGCTTCCTTGAGGGCGGCGACCCGCGCGGCTCCTCCGGGCATTCGTCGTGCGGCTGCGAGGGCCTCTTCGGCTGCGCGCCATGCCTTGTCTCTCGATGCCGATTTTCGATTTTTCATAACGAACCCGCCCGGGGTCATGTCAACACGCCGGGAACCATCAAGGATAACCGACGGCTGTGCGGCGGCGAGACCGCGATCTAAAACGGCAGCCCTACGTAATTCTCGGCAAGCAGGCGCAGCGCGGTTTCGGATGAGAACAGATAGGACATCTCGGTCTGCTGCAGCGCGTCGTCATAGGAGAGGCGGTCGGGGAAACGGTGCAAGAGCATCGTCATCCACCAGGAGAAGCGCTGCGCCTTCCAGATCCGGGCCAAAGCTTTCTGCGAATAGCCCTCAAGCCCTGAATCGTCTCTCTTTTTATAATGCGCGGTGAGCGCATGGTAGAGATAGTAGATGTCGGATGCTGCGCTGTTGAGCCCGCGGGCGCCGGTCGGCGGCACAATATGCGCGGCGTCTCCCGCCAGAAACAGGCGGCCGTAGCTCATCGGTTCGGCGACGAAGCTGCGCAGCGGCGCGATACTCTTCTCGATCGACGGGCCCGTGACCAGCCGCGCCGCAACCGCCTCCGGCAGGCGGCGCTTTAGCTCGGCCCAAAAGGTCTCATCCGACCAGTCCGCCGTTGAATCCGTCAACGGCACCTGGATGTAGTAGCGGCTCAGCGCCTGCGACCGCAGCGAGCAGAGCGCAAAGCCGCGCTCGTGCTTCACATAGATCAGTTCGGGCGATACCGGCTTGGTGCGCGACAGCACGCCGAGCCAGCCGAATGGATAGACCTTTTCGTATTCGCGCAGGATGTCCGCCGGAATCGACTTGCGGCTGACGCCGTGAAAGCCGTCGGCGCCGATCACGTACTCGCAACCGATCCGTTCTGTCCTGTCACCTATTCGATAGGTCACATAGGGCGTGTCGGATTTTAGATCATGCAGCGCCACGTCCTCCGCATTGTGTACGACCTTGCCGCCGAAACGGTCGCGCGCCTCGTAGAGGTCGCGCGTCAGTTCGGTCTGACCGTAGACGACCACGGAATTGCCGCCGGAATATTTGTGGAGATCGACGTGGTCGAGCACCCCGTCATGGGCGATGTAGAACCCATTGTGGATCTCGCCTTCGCGATCCATCCGCTCGCCGCACTGCGCCTCGCGCATCAATTTGACGAAGCCGTGCTCAAGCACGCCGGCGCGGATCCGTGCAAGCACATGGTCCCGGCTGTATTTTTCCAGCACGATGGTGTCGATGCCCTGCAGATGAAGGAGCTGCGACAGCAGGAGTCCGGACGGCCCGCCGCCGATGATGCAGACCTGAACTTTCATCTTTGCGCCCTCCCGTTTCGGGACTTTTCGCAGATTCTGCTGCGGAAACGGATGGAGGGATCGGGCTTTGTCTTGTACAATTCCAACATGCCCGCACCACGACAGAAGCCGGCCATCCAGGTCTTCAATCTCTTCGGCGAATCCGGCGACCTGCCGGACGTTGTGCATTGCGAGACCATCGCCGCGCGCTCGGTCCTGCATGACTGGGTGTTTGCCGCCCATCGACATGCGCGGTTGCATCAGGTGCTGCTGATCGAAAGCGGCGGCGGGCAGGCGACGCTCGAAGGACGCGTTCACGCGCTCAAGCCCATGTCCGTGGTCAACGTACCGGTCGGCCATGTCCATGGATTTAGCTTCGAGCCGGGAACGCAGGGCTGGGTTCTCACTCTTGCCGCCGAGATACTGGATGAGACCCTGCTTGCGCCCGAAGGACTCCGCGGCGTGCTTTCGCAATCCGCCGCGGTGCGCGGAACGCCGCAGATCCGTGCCACCATGAAGCAGATATTCGCCGAGTATGCCGGGCGGGATTTCGGTCGCGCCCATATCCTGCGCGCGCTGTCAGCCGCCCAGATCGGGTTTTTGGCGCGCGAGCTTGCCAACGGCCGACGGGAAAGCGGCGCCGCCGATTCCGACCTGTTCCGCCGCTTTGAGGCGCAACTGGAGCAGCACCATCTGGAACGCTGGAGCGTATCCGATTACGCCGCGGCGCTGTCGGTGACGCCCACGCACCTCAACCGCGTTACGCGCGCGACGACCGGAGATACTGCGTCCCACCTCATCCTCAATCGGATAATTCGCGAGGCACGGCGCAATCTCGTCTACACGAACATGCCGATCGCGACGATCGCCTATGCACTCGGCTTTGACGACCCGGCGTATTTCAGCCGGGTCTATGCGGCAGCGACGGGACTATCGCCGCGCGCCTTTCGCGCCCAGCTCAGGATGTAATTGCCCGAGCCGAAATAGGCCGTCTCGCCGCAGGGCTCACGCCCCGCTCCTCGGGATGCGGCCCAAAGCTCAGTTCAGCTTCTCGATCGCCATCGCGACGCCTTGTCCGACGCCGACGCACATGGTTGCGAGCGCGCGCTTGCCGCCGCGCTTCTCCATCCCGTGCACCGCGGTCATCGCCAGCCGGGCCCCGCTCATGCCGAGCGGGTGGCCCAGCGCGATGGCGCCGCCATGCGGGTTGACGAAGTCGGCGTCGTCCTTGACGCCGAGCTGGCGCAGGCAGGCTATCCCCTGGCTGGCGAAGGCTTCATTGAGCTCGATCAGATCGAAATCGCTGATCTTCAGTCCGAGCCGTGCCATCAGCTTGCGCGTCGCCGGCACCGGACCGATGCCCATGATGCGCGGCGGCACCGCGGCCGAGGCAAGACCCAAAATCCGCGCCCGGGGGTTGAGGCCGTGCTTCTTCACCGCGGCTTCCGAGGCCAGGATCATGGCGGCTGCGCCGTCATTGACGCCGGACGCATTGCCGGCCGTCACCGTGCCGGGGTTGCGCACGATCGGCTTGAGTTTGGCGAGGCCCTCGAGCGTGGTCTCGGGGCGCGGATGTTCGTCCCTGTCGACGGTCACCGGTCCGGCCTTGCCGCCGGGCACCGAGATGGCGGTGATTTCCTCGGCGAAATAACCCGACGCGATGGCTTGCCCAGCGCGTTGCTGCGACCGGATCGCGAACGCATCCTGGTCGGCCCGCGACACCTGAAACTCCTCGGCGACATTCTCGCCGGTCTCCGGCATCGCATCGACGCCATATTGCGCCTTCATCAGCGGATTGATGAAGCGCCAGCCGATGGTGGTATCGAAAATCTCGGCGGAGCGCGAAAACGCCTCCGGCGCCTTGCCCATCACGAACGGCGCCCGCGTCATCGATTCGACGCCGCCGGCAATGGCGAAATCGATTTCGCCGGCGCGGATCGCGCGGCCCGCGGCGCCGACGGCGTCAAGGCCTGAAGCGCAGAGCCGGTTGAGCGTGAGGCCGGGTATCGAATCCGGCAGGCCCGCCAGCAGCAGCGCCATCCGCGCCACGTTGCGGTTGTCCTCGCCGGCCTGGTTGGCGCAGCCGAAATAGACCTCATCGAGCTGCGACCAGTCGAGTTTGGGATGCCGCGTCATCAAGGCCTTGATCGGGGCGGCCGCCAGATCGTCGGCGCGGACCTTGGCGAGGGAACCGCCGAAGCGGCCGATCGGGGTCCGCACGGCATCGCATACAAATACATCACCCATCGATCTCTCCCTGGAATACCGCGGTTCCGCGCTGACCGGCCCGATTGGGGGCAAGTTTTAGGAGCGGGCCTGCGGCAGGTCAATTGATCGCATTCGCTTCAGCAGCGCTTTCGCGTGAGGTCGGTTATTCCCTCCGGTCGGGAATCACGCGCAAAAGCGTCCGCCGCGGGGGTGGAAAACGCGTGAGGTGGCGGCAAAGCGATAGGATCGGCCGCTAAAATTTTGTAGTTTGCGCAGCCAATGACGATCCAGCCATCCTTTCCTGCGCCATCAGACGCTGCGCCCGCCGCCGAGGCCGCGCGCGTCACGCCGATGATGGAACAATATCTCGAGATCAAGGCCGCCCATCCCGGACTGCTGCTGTTCTACCGGATGGGCGACTTTTACGAGCTGTTCTTCGAGGATGCGGAAATCGCCTCGCGCGCGCTCGGCATCATGCTGACCAAACGCGGCAAGCATCAGGGCATGGATATCCCGATGTGCGGCGTGCCGGTGGAGCGCTCGGACGACTATCTGCATCGCCTGATCGCGGCAGGTCACCGCGTCGCGGTATGCGAGCAGATGGAGGATCCCGCCGCGGCGCGCGCCCGCGGCAACAAGAGCGTGGTGCGCCGCGACGTGGTGCGGCTGGTGACGCCGGGCACGCTGACCGAAGACACCTTGCTGGACGCGAGAGCCAACAATTATCTGCTGGCGATCGCTCGCGCGCGGGGATCGGCGGGCGCCGACCGCCTCGGGCTGGCCTGGATCGATATTTCGACGTCCGAATTCATCGTCACGGAATGCTCGACGGGCGAACTGGCGGCGACGCTTTCGCGGATCAATCCCAATGAGGTGATCGTCACCGATGCGTTGTTCGGCGATCCCGATCTGGGCCCCAGCCTGCGCGAGTTGCCGGCGGTGACGCCGCTGACCCGCGACTTCTTCGACAGCGCTACCGCCGAGCGGCGGCTGTGCGACTATTTCGCGGTCGCCACCATGGACGGCCTGAGCGCGATGTCGCGGCTGGAGGCGACCGCCGCGGCCGCCGCCGTCACCTATATCGACCGCACTCAGGTGGGCAAGCGTCCGCCGCTGTCGCCGCCTTCGCGCGAGGCCGCCGGAACCACCATGGCGATCGACCCGGCGACCCGCGCCAATCTCGAACTGACCCGGACCCTCGCGGGCGAGCGGCGCGGGTCGCTGCTCGACGCCATCGACCGCACCGTGACGTCAGCCGGATCGCGGCTGCTGGCGCAAAGGCTGGCGGCGCCGCTCACCGACAGTGGCGGCGTAGCGCGGCGGCTGGACGCGATCGCGGCGTTCGTGGCGAATGCAGCGGTTCGCGACGAGCTCCGCGCCACGCTGCGCGCGGCGCCCGACATGTCGCGCGCGCTGGCGCGATTGTCGGTCGGGCGGGGCGGCCCGCGCGACCTTGCGGCTCTTCGCG
>JBAVEE010000947.1:0-1796 GCA_049587575.1 Bradyrhizobium sp. | reverse complement strand
TGCCTCTTCCCCCTCTCCCCGTGAAGAACGGGGCGTGGGGGAAGAGGCACCGGCGCGCGGGGCTGCGCCGCGCTTCTTCATCGCGCTCGCCGGCAAATTGGCGGCTTCGCCGTATGTCTTGGTGCCGGCGTAGGCGCCGGCGCGGGCTTGCACGACGCGCTGCTTCGAGGTGGGATCGTCGACGACCGCAAGCTCGGTGGCGCGCAGGCGCTTGACCTCGTCGCGCAGGCGGGCGGCTTCCTCGAAGTTCAGGTCGGCGGCGGCTTCGCGCATCCTGGTTTCGAGATCGGCCAGCACGGCCTCGAAATTGTGGCCGATCGAGATGATGTCGTCGGTCATGTCGTGGCCGCCGATTTCGACCAGCACATGGTCGCGCTCGTAGACGGAATTGAGGATGTCGCCGATCGACTTCTTGATGCTCGCCGGCGTGATGCCGTTGGCGGTGTTGTATTCGACCTGCTTTTCGCGGCGGCGGTCGGTTTCGGCGATCGCGCGCTGCATCGAGCCGGTGATCTGGTCGGCGTAAAGAATGACACGTCCGTCGACATTGCGCGCGGCGCGGCCGATGGTCTGGATCAGCGAGGTCTCGCTGCGCAGAAAACCTTCCTTGTCGGCGTCGAGGATCGCCACCAGCGCGCATTCGGGAATGTCGAGGCCTTCGCGCAGCAGGTTGATGCCGACCAGCGCGTCGAACGCGCCAAGCCGCAGATCCCGGATGATCTCGATGCGCTCGATGGTGTCGATGTCGCTGTGCATATACCTGACGCGAATGCCCTGCTCGTGCAGGTATTCGGTGAGGTCCTCCGCCATCCGTTTGGTCAGGACGGTGACGAGGCTGCGATAGCCGGCCTGCGCGGTGGCGCGGACCTCGCCGACGAGATCGTCCACTTGCGTGCGCGCCGGGCGAATGTCGACCGGCGGATCGATCAGCCCGGTGGGGCGGATCACCTGCTCGACGAACACGCCGCCCGACTCGTTCAGCTCCCATGCGCTCGGGGTCGCCGACACCGCGACCGATTGCGGGCGCATCATGTCCCATTCCTCGAAGCGCAGCGGCCGGTTGTCCATGCAGGAGGGCAGCCGGAAGCCGTATTCGGCCAGCGTCGCCTTGCGGCGGAAGTCGCCTTTGAACATGCCGCCGATCTGCGGCACCGTGACGTGGCTTTCGTCGGCGAACACCAGCGCGTTGTCGGGGACGTATTCGAACAGCGTCGGCGGCGGCTCGCCGGGGCGGCGGCCGGTCAGATAGCGCGAATAGTTTTCGATGCCGGCGCAGCTCCCGGTGGCTTCCATCATTTCCAGGTCGAAGGTGGTGCGCTGCTCCAGCCGCTGCGCTTCCAGAAGCCGGCCCTGGTTGTTGAGCTGGTCGAGCCGCAGCTTCAGCTCGGACTTGATCGACTTGATCGCCTGCACCAGCGTCGGCCGCGGCGTCACATAATGCGAGTTGGCGTAGATCTTGATGAATTCGAGCTCGTCCTGCTTGTGGCCGGTCAGCGGATCGAACTCCTCGATGTTCTCCACGGTGTCGCCGAACAGATTCACCCGCCAGGCGCGGTCTTCATAGTGCGCGGGGAAGATGTCGATGACGTCGCCTCGTACCCGAAAGGTGCCGCGGGTAAAGTCGGCCTGGGTGCGCTTGTATTGCAGCGCCACCAGATCGGCGATCAACTGCCGCTGGTCGATGCGCTCGCCCTTCTTCAGCGCGAAGGTCATCGCGGTGTAGGTCTCGACCGAGCCGATACCGTAGATGCACGACACGGAAGCCACGATGATGACGTCGTCGCGCTCCAGCAGCG
>JBAVEE010000946.1:0-1856 GCA_049587575.1 Bradyrhizobium sp. | reverse complement strand
AGCCCTCGAACCCGAAGCGGCGTCGGTGCGGTAACCTTGCCGGCAGGATCTACTGGAATTGGGTGGAACCCTTCCTAGATAATCCCTGTTTGCTCTTATTGCGCATTTCAGGAGACCTTGATGGTCTTGAGGAATATTTTCATCGCCACCCTATGCGCGACCATGCTGGCATGGAGCGGCCTGTCGATTGCGGACGAATATCGTCCCGGCGAGTTCCTGAGCCTTGACCTGTCCAAGGCGGTGCTTTCTCCCAAACCGCTTGGCCCGGCCTCCGGCTTCGTGCCGGGTCCGCTCGACGTAACTGTCGACCGCGGAAGCGAGGGCGCGCAGGCACGCGTCGAGCCAAACGACGAGCCCGGGATCGTTGTTCACAAAGCCCGTGTCACGCGTTTTCGCGCGGAGCCGCCGCGGCATTCGGCTCGGACGAAATTCGCCCGTCAGCACCGCAATCCAGTCGATGCGCAAGCTTTCGATACCCGGGTTCAGGTCTGGCCCTGCAAGTCGGGCGGCATCTGTAACTGGAAGCGGTAGCGGACCCGCTTCCTGAGTCTTGCTCGCGCCAAACAGGCGTCGTTATTCTAACCCGATCTTGATTTGGCGGCTGCGCTGCGGGCAGACTATCAAATCCATCCGCTGTCTCATCCATTCCTTCAACCAAACATGCCTTGATGCGGCACCGCCTTGTTCCCAAGCGGCCGCCTTGCGCCTTCGGGAGTACCCAATGGAACATCTGCAAAGCCAGGGCATCAGCCTGCCGCGGCTCGGGCTCGGCACCTACCGCATGCAGGGCGATGTTTGTCGCGCGGCGGTCGAAAGCGCGCTCAGCCTGGGCTACCGGCATATCGACACCGCGGAAATGTATGGCAACGAAGACGCCATTGGCGAAGCGATTGCCGCATCCCGCGTGGCGCGCAAGGATTTGCACGTCACCACCAAGGTCTGGAACGAGAACCTGGCCCCGGACGCGATCCGCAAAGCGTTTGATACCAGCCTGGAAAAGCTGGGGCTCGATCACGTCGATCTCTATCTCGTGCACTGGCCGGCGAAGAGCATGAATCTGGCGGCGATGTTCGAGACCTTGCTCAGGCTGAAGGAGGAGGGCCGGACCCGCGCCATCGGCGTCGCCAATTTCAACATCGCGCTTCTGAAGACCGTGGTCGAGGAGATCAAGGCGCCGATCGCCTGCAATCAGGTCGAATATCACGTGATGCTCGACCAGACACGTTTACGCAAATATCTTGCCGCGAAGGCGATCCCACTCGTGGCCTATTGCCCGCTGGCGCAGGGCCGGGCGGCCTCCGACCAGACGCTGGCGGCGATCGGCCGCAAGCACGGCGCCAGTGCTGCGCAGGTGGCGCTGAAATGGCTGCTCGACCAGGACGGCGTTGCCGCGATCCCGAAGGCATCGCGCCCTGAAAGCCAGCGAGCCAATCTCGACGCGCTGCATGTCGGTCTTGACGACGAGGACAGGCAGGCGATCGCGGCGCTGCCGAAAGACCAGCGCTTCGTGAATCCCGGTTTTGCTCCGGCGTGGGATTAGGGCGCTATGGCATTCTCGCCCGGCTCGAAGAGCCGCTTATTGCGACCCATCCCGGCCTTAAGGCCATGAGCATTCCACCATCGCAAGAGAATGGCCCCTCGCGGGGCCATCCTTGCGTCTGTCTTCTTGTGTAGGCCTTCAGTAATTGTGATGGCGATGTCTGACCACCATCGTCCTGTCGTGATGGTGCCAGCCTCGATCGTGGCGCCAGCCATGATCGCGGTGCCAGCCGTGATTGCGATGCATTTCGCCGCGCATGCCGGAATGGTAACCGTCGCCATGCCTGACCACGACGGTCTCGGCACTGGCAATCGAC
>JBAVEE010000945.1:0-3012 GCA_049587575.1 Bradyrhizobium sp. | reverse complement strand
ATTGCCTCGCAGGAATACGGTCTATATTAGAGAGCAGCTTTTCAGCCGCTCCCACACGAGGCGTGCTCGCTTTCGTAGGGAAACGTGGCTTCCTGATCGCGAAGCGTTGGACGCTGCCGCGATCGCATCAATGACCGGAACCATGCTCAACAGTCTGGATCTTCAGGGCCGTCCACAGGACACACGGATCGTCGTCGCCATGTCCGGCGGCGTCGATTCATCGGTGACGGCCGCGCTGTTGAAGTCGGAAGGGTACGACGTCGTCGGCATCACGCTGCAGCTTTACGACCATGGTGCGGCCAGCCATCGCAAGGGCGCCTGCTGCGCCGGGCAGGACATCCACGACGCGCGCAATGTCGCCGAGCGGATCGGCATCCCGCACTATGTGCTGGACTACGAGAACCGTTTTCGTGAATCGGTGATCGACAATTTCGCCGAAAGCTACGCGCTCGGCGAGACGCCGGTGCCCTGCATCGAGTGCAACCGTTCGATCAAGTTTCGCGATCTGCTGGCAACCGCGCGCGAGCTCGGCGCTTCCGCGCTTGCGACCGGACACTACGTCGCTTCGCGCGCTCTGGCCGACGGATCGCGCGCGCTGGTCTGCGCCGCCGACGCCGACCGCGACCAGAGTTATTTCCTGTTCGCGACCACCCGCGAACAACTGCAATATCTTCGCTTTCCGCTTGGCGACATGACCAAGCCGCAGGCGCGTGAACTGGCGCGGCGCTTCGGACTTGATGTCGCCGACAAGCAGGACAGCCAGGACATCTGCTTCGTTCCGACCGGGCGTTATACCGACATCATCAGCCGGTTGCGGCCGAATGCGGTTCTGCCCGGCGATATCGTCGACCTCGACGGCCGCGCCATCGGCAGGCATCAGGGCATCGTTCATTTCACCGTCGGCCAGCGGCGGGGATTGGGCATCGCCTCGACCGCGCCGCTGTATGTCGTGCGATTGGAGGCAGCGAGCGGCCGCGTCGTGGTGGGCCCGCGCGAGGCGCTGCGGATGGATCGCATCGCGCTGCGCGACATCAACTGGATTGGCGACGGCGCGCTTGATCGCGCGGTCGGCGAGGGGCTCGAGATGTTCGTGCGTGTCCGATCGACTCGTGCGCCGCAGCCGGCATGGCTGCGCGCGGCCGATGGCGGCGGCTACGAGATCGAGTTGGTCGCGGGCGAAGAGGGGGTTTCCCCCGGCCAGGCCTGCGTGTTCTACGATGCGCCTTCGGGCCGGGCCCGCGTGCTCGGCGGCGGTTTCATCCAGAGCGCCACGGCGAAGGGCGTCTCGCAGAAAGGCGCGGCCAGGGGAACTGTCGCCGCGCCGCCGTTCGTCGAAGCGATGCGCGGATAATATTTTCAGGGCGGGGCATGGCTGCAGATATCGACCGCGCGGGGGTCGCCAAGGCTTATGGGCGCTGGGCGCCGGTCTACGATCTGGTGTTCGGCAAGGTTTTCGATCACGGCCGCCAATCCACCATTGCGGAAGCCGACAGGATCGGCGGGCGGATTCTCGACGTCGGCGTCGGCACCGGACTGTCGCTGGCGGATTACGCCCCGACCACCAAATTGTGCGGCGTCGATATCTCCGAACCGATGCTGCGCAAGGCGCAGAGCCGGGTGCGGGCGCTGGGCCTCGGCAATGTCGAGACCCTTGCGGTCATGGACGCCAGGAATCTGGCGTTCGCGGATTCGTCTTTTGACGCCGTGGTGGCGCAATATGTCATCACCGCGGTGCCGGATCCCGAAGCCACCCTCGATGATTTCATTCGCGTGTTGAAGCCGGGCGGCGAACTGATCCTGGTCAATCACATCGGTGCCGAGAGCGGTCCGCGCCGTGTCTTCGAACTGGCGTTCGCGCCGCTGGCGCGCCGGCTCGGCTGGCGGCCCGAATTTCCGTGGGAGCGCCTGGTCAAATGGGCCGCCAAACATGGCGGCGTCAGCCTGGCCGAGCGTCGGCCGATGCCGCCGATGGGGCACTTTTCGCTGATCCGCTACCGCAAAGCCTGAAAAGTTCCCCAACCTCTGCGGAACCGCCATGCGATCGCGCCGTTGCCCCGCATGCGAACGATATACCTAGCCCTTTTTTCTTGCGCGCTGATGGCGGCGTCCGGTGCCGCCACTGCGCAAGCCCCGCCCGTCCCGGCGACACCCCCCGCCCAAACGGCTCCGCCGGCTTCCGCCAATAATTGCGCGCCGATGCGGCCGGTGCCACCCCGCGGGACGGTCATGCCGGAGGGCGCCACCACTGGCCAACGGGCCGAGCCGCTCGGCGACAGGCTGGCGAAATCCGATGGCGTGCTGTGTCCGCCCGCCGGTGTTGATCCGCAAATCCGTGCACCGACGCCCGATACCGGCAACACGCCGGTGATTCCGCCGCCCGGCAGCCCCGGCGGCAACCCCAACGTCCGGCCGAAATAGTCGTTATTGCTGGTATTTCGCCGCAGGCAGCCGGCTCCGGCGGGTTTGCTTGACAGGGCCAAGACCTGCTTCTTATATGCCGCGCGTTCGCGACTGCGGTAGATAAAGCCGCGTTGCCGGCGCCGTGGCGGGGTAGCTCAGCTGGTTAGAGCACGGGAATCATAATCCTGGGGTCGGGGGTTCGAGTCCCTCTCCCGCTACCAGATCGCCGCTAAGCCATTGAATTCAATAGAACTTGATCAATTGCCTCTCGTTACGAGGGATGTCACACGACTACATCTCCGAGGGCTATTTGGCAATGCTGGCGACCGGCGCATGCTCATAGTGGAAGTTGTGGAGCGGGCGCGCGCAGTCCACAGAAGGCATACGTGTTGATCGGCGTGAGGTCCCGACGCCGATCGGCGTGCAAATTATAACTATGGTCGCCGCCGAGTGCGCCGTTTCCTGGCACTTGCTCGGGTTGTCTTTTTCGTTCCCGAACTGGCGCGTATCGCACGATGTAAGGCGACATCGGTCTTCGCTGCTGGCTTGGTCTTTCTGGCAGATATCTTGCTTTTTTGCGCCTCGGACTGTTGGGGTCGCTTTGGAATTGTG
>JBAVEE010000944.1:0-1977 GCA_049587575.1 Bradyrhizobium sp. | reverse complement strand
CGTTTAAGGTCTCCCACCGGGCTCCATGAGTCTCGCGGCCTCGTCAGGTCAAATATTAGGCAAAACGGTTGTTGGCATACTTTTTAGGCTGCGTGCCCTTTGAAGGGGCGTCATGCGCGGCGACCATATTGCGCTGCAATATCTTCAACCGATTGAATCTAGAAGATTTTCGAAATTGCTGCATTGGCACATAACTTGAATAGAGCGGTGCAGGCCGGCTGCCATAGTTGCCTGCTGGCCACTGTCCAAGATGGATTTCCGCAGCAACGAGGCTGATCGGATCGCACTGAAACGTCCGATGCGGCGCTGCCCTTCGAACTGAATTTTCGAGCGATCGAACGCCCTTACCTCGTTGTCGCCACGCCAGCGCGTGGCAGCTGGAGCTTCGACATGGATTACGCAAAACCCGCCGACGTGGTCGCCTTAATGATCGATGTCAGTTTGAAGAAACTGGCGCTTGCGCCGCGAGACCCGCCGATCCGCGATGCGCTTTCAGGAGCGCTACTGGGCGCCGCAACCAGCCTTGCATTCGGTGGCACGGTCACGACCGGACAGCCGCTGGTCGGCGCGATCATCTTCCCCGTCAGCAGGCCGGCGAACCAGGTCATATCGACGTCGTCGGTGCTGGTTCCTCAAGTTTCCGCAAAATAACGGCATCGTTGCGCATCATGAAACTGGAAACCGTCTCAGTCGACTTTACCGAGGAGCAGAAACGCTACCTCGAAGGCTTTGCTACCGGCCTGCAGATCAGCAAGGTCGGTCGCGGCTTCGGAGGCGGCGCCGCGGCCAAGGCCAGCGCCGAGCCGATCGGGCCCGACGCGGCGCATTACAAGGCCCAAGACGGGGTTCTCGCATCGGGCAAAAAGCTCGCTGACCAGGAAAGGTTCAAGCGCGAGGAACACCCGTTCGATGCCTATCCGCGATTGAAACAGCAGGCGCTGATCGATGCGCCGCCGTCGCCGGCGGATAATTTTCGCTGGCGCTATTACGGCCTGTTTTACGTCGCACCGGCGCAGGATTCCTACATGTGCCGGCTACGGATCCCCAACGGCGTGCTCAAACACTGGCAGTTCGCCGGGATGGCCGATCTCGCCGAGCGGCTATGCGGGCCTTATTGCCATGTCACGACCCGCGCCAATCTGCAGGTGCGCGAAATTCCGCCGAAGCACGCCGTCGCGCTGATCGAGGGCATCCAGGACCTCGGGCTATGCTCGCGGGGGTCGGGCGCCGACAACATTCGCAACGTCACGGGCACGCCGACGGCCGGGATCGACCCGCAGGAATTGATCGACACCCGCGAATACGCCCGCGAATGGCATTACCACATTCTCAACGACCGCTCGCTAACCGGATTGCCGCGCAAGTTCAACGTCGCGTTCGACGGCGCAGGCAAGATCGCGGTGCTTGAAGATACCAATGATATTGCCTTCGCAGCCGTGGAAGTGAAAGACGGCTTTGGTGTCGAGCCGGGGGTGTGGTTTCGCCTCGGGATTGGCGGCATCACCGGCCACAGGGATTTTGCCAAGCAGACCGGAATCGTCGTCAGGCCGGCGGATGCGACCAGGGTCGCGGATGCAATTGTCCGGGCGTTCATCGACACGGGCGACCGTACCAACCGCCTCAGGGCGCGCCTGAAATATGTCATCGACGGCATGGGAATGGACAAGTTCCTTGCCTTGGTCGAGGAAAAACTCGGCCACACCTTCACCCGCGTGCCGGCGGAGGCCATCGCGCCGCGCCCGGCCTTCGACCGGATGGCGCATATCGGCGTACACCAGCAGAAGCAGGAAGGCTTCAACTGGATCGGCGTTTCATTGCCGCTCGGCAAAGTGACCTGCGAGCAGATGCGCGGTCTTGCCAAAATCGCGCACGATCTCGGCGACGGCGAACTTCGTCTGACGGTCTGGCAAAACCTTTTGCTCTCTGGCGTGCCGGACGAAAATGTGGGTCTCGCAATCGCGGCCATCGAAGCGATGG
>JBAVEE010000943.1:0-2466 GCA_049587575.1 Bradyrhizobium sp. | reverse complement strand
GCGCTGGCCTTCCGCCGTGAGCCGGCCGTCGCCGTCCAGCGCCCCGAGCTCGCGCAACAGGCCGCGCGCTTCCTTCAGCGCCGGCGCCGGCGGCGGGTCGAGAAACGCCAGGCTGGCGGGATCGCTGACGCCCCATTGCGCAAGGTCGAGCACCAGCGAGGAAAGGTCGGCGCTGAGGATCTCGGGCTGGGTATAGGCCGCAAACGACACCGTTTGCGGCTCGTCCCAAAGCCGGTAGCACATGCCGGGTTCGGTACGCCCGGCGCGGCCGCGGCGCTGATCGACCGCGGCGCGCGAGGCGCGCACGGTTTCAAGCCGCGTCAGGCCGATATCGGGCTCATAGCGCGGCACCCGCGACAGGCTGGAATCGACGACGATGCGAACGCCCTCGATGGTCAGCGAGGTCTCCGCGATCGAGGTCGCCAGCACCACCTTGCGATGCCCCTTCGGGGCCGGCGCGATGGCCCGGTCCTGCACCGCTGCATCCAGCGCGCCGAACAGCGGCACGATTTCAACCGCAGCGTCGTGGACGCGCTCGGTGAGAAAATTCTGGGTGCGGCGGATTTCCGCGGCTCCCGGCAGAAATGCCAGCACTGAACCGGGATCGGCGCGCAGCGCCATGGCGATGGCGTCCGCCATCTGCCGCTCCAGCGGCGCATCGGCCTTTCTGCCGAGATAGCGGGTCTCCACCGGGAACGCGCGGCCCTCGCTGGCGATCACAGGCGCATCGCCCAGCAGTTTGGCGACCCGCGCGCCATCGAGCGTCGCCGACATCACCAGGATGCGCAGGTCCTCGCGCAAGCCGGTCTGCGCATCGCGCGCCAGCGCCAAGCCGAGATCGGCGTCAAGCGAGCGCTCATGAAACTCGTCAAACAGCACCGCCGCAACGCCGCTCAGTTCCGGATCATCGAGAATCTGCCGCGAGAAGATGCCCTCGGTGACGACCTCGATTCTTGTCGCGCGCGACACTTTCGAGCCGAACCGGACGCGGTAGCCTACGGTCTCGCCGACCCGCTCGCCAA
Source organism: Bradyrhizobium sp. (assembly GCA_049587575.1). GTDB lineage: Bacteria > Pseudomonadota > Alphaproteobacteria > Rhizobiales > Xanthobacteraceae > Bradyrhizobium. Next base: position 1,444 of record JBAVEE010000943.1, on the reverse strand, counting down.
GGGTATGCGCCATGCGCTCGGCGCTGGCGCGGGCCGCGATCCGCCGCGGCTCCAGCACGATGATTTTCCCATCCTTCACCCACGGCGCATCGAGCAGCGCCAGCGGCACCCGCGTGGTCTTGCCGGCACCGGGAGGGGCCACCAGCACGGCGGCGTTATGGTCCTCGAGCGTCCGCGCCAGTTGGTCCAGCACGACGTCGATCGGGAGAGGCGTGTCGAAGCTGCGGGGCAAATCTCTGTTCCGTCATCACCCGCGAAGGCGGGTGATCCAGTAAACGCTGACCGTACCGATCACAAAGACCTGGAGTACTGGATACCCCGCCTACGCGGGGTATGACAGCGTCACCTGCATCACTTCCGCGGCCCAGACGCCCGCCCGACGCTCTCATAGATAAAGCCGTGCGCCGCCATGTCCTCGGGGCGATAGATGTTGCGCAGATCGACCATCACGGGATGGGCCATCTCGCTTTTCAGGCGATCCAGATCGAGCGCGCGATATTGCACCCACTCGGTCACCACCACCATCGCGTCGGCGCCGCGCGCGCAAATATAGGGATCGTCGCAATATTCGATATCGGGCAGTTCGTGCCGCGCCGCCTCCATGCCGACCGGATCGTGCGCGCGCACTTTCGCGCCCATGTCGAGCAGCCCGGTCACCAGCGGGATCGACGGCGCCTCGCGCATGTCGTCGGTGTCAGGCTTGAAGGTGAGACCGAGCACGGCGACCGTCTTGCCGCGCAGGCTGCCGCCGACGGCACCCGCGACCTTGCGCGCCATCGCACGTTTGCGGTTGTCGTTGACCGCAAGCACCGCCTCGACGATTCGCAAATGCACGTCGTGGTCGAGCGCGATCTTCACCAGCGCGCGGGTGTCCTTCGGGAAACACGAGCCGCCGAAGCCGGGCCCGGCATGCAGGAATTTCGATCCGATGCGGTTGTCGAGCCCGATGCCGCGCGCGACTTCCTGCACGTCGGCGCCGACCTTTTCGGCAAGGTCCGCGATCTCGTTGATGAAGGTGATCTTGGTGGCGAGGAACGCGTTGGCGGCGTATTTGATCAGCTCCGCGGTGCGCCGCTCCGTGAACATCAGCGGCGCCTGGTTGAGCGACAACGGCCGGTAGACATCGCCGAGCACCTTGCGGGCGCGCTCATCGGAGGTGCCGACCACGATCCGGTCCGGAAACTTGAAGTCGCGGATCGCCGCGCCCTCGCGCAGAAATTCCGGATTGGAGGCTATCACGACATCGGCGGAGGGGTTGGTCTCGCGAATCAGGCGTTCGACTTCGTCGCCGGTGCCGACCGGCACGGTCGACTTGGTGACGACGACGGTAAAGCCCACCAGCGCCGAGGCGATTTCGCGCGCCGCGGCATGAACGTAGCTGAGATCGGCGTGACCGTCGCCGCGCCGCGACGGGGTGCCGACCGCGATGAACACGGCATCGGCC
>JBAVEE010000942.1:0-1684 GCA_049587575.1 Bradyrhizobium sp. | reverse complement strand
GTTCGATTTTCTGCGCGATGCTCTCACTATGGATCTGATCAAACCCGGCCGCGGGCGGCACTCGGCGCCGCGCGTGCGCCGCTTTGCTTTGAAGGTGCAGCAGTTTACCGGTCCCCTGATGGCGAAGTCGCTCGAGGACACGGCGTTCTATCGCATCCACCGCCTGCTTGCCCTCAACGAGGTCGGCGGCGACCCGTCGGCGCCGGCACTTTCGGTCGAAGCCTTTCACCAGGCCATGAAGATTCGGGCCCGAGACTGGCCACATGGTATGACCGCAACCGCGACGCACGATACCAAGCGCGGCGAAGACGCGCGCGCCCGGTTGATGGCGCTGACCGAGCTGCCGGGCGAATGGACCGGCGCCGTTGCCCGGTGGAAGATGCTCAACGCGCCGCATGTCGTCACCGAGGGCACGATGCGCGCCCCTTCCGCGACATTCGAATATATGCTGTATCAGGCGCTGCTCGGCGCGTGGCCGCTGGGCCAGCGCGACGACGCGCTCATGGAGCGGATGCAGGCCTATGCGGTGAAGGCCGCGCGCGAGGCCAAGCAGGAAACCAGCTGGCTCAATCCCGACGAGGCCTACGAGGCAGGCGTCGGTGCGTTCATCGCACGAATCCTGGACCGTTCGGTTTCCGCGGAATTCCTGAACTCTCTGGAAAATCTGGCGCAACGGATCGCGTTGCTGGGGGCGCTGAACTCGCTCAGCCAGATCACCCTCAAGGCCACCATGCCCGGCGTGCCCGACTTCTATCAGGGAACCGAATTCTGGGATTTGTCGCTGGTCGATCCGGATAACCGGCGGCCGGTGGATTTTGCCGAACGCGCCTCGGTTCTGGCCTCGGCCGAGAGGCCCGACTGGCAGGAGCTCGCACAACGCTGGCCGGACGGCCATATCAAGCTGGCCTGGACCCGGCATCTCCTGAAGCTGCGGACCGAGCTTGCCGAAACGTTCGCGCTTGGCGATTACGAGCCGCTGGAGGTCAGCGGGCCGCACCGCGATCACGTCATCGCCTTCGCGCGCCGTCATGGCCGTCACGCCGCGATATCCGCCGTTGCAAGATCATTCGGCCCGGTGACGGAAGGCGGCCGGGTCTGGCCCCGCGCAAAAAACTTCGACGCCACACTTCATATCGACGGCTATTCATTGGAGGGCATCCGGAGCAAGTCCGGCGTAGCCGAGGTGCGGCTCTCCGCGCTGTTCCAGCATCTGCCTGTCGCGGTGCTGAAGGCGAGATATGCCGGTGCTGCGAGGCCGGCGCGGAAACGCAAACAATTCGCCTGATGGAGCAATCGTTCAACTCCGCCTGGTCAGCAGCAGATGGCCCCGGTTCCGGATCGCGACCTGTGCGGCTTCGGCAAATCGCTGCAACAGCCAGGGCAAAGTCACTTCCAGCCGGACATGGTCGTCCGCCACGTCGAGATGACCCGATGCCGCCTGCCCGAGCGCACGGACGCGGAAGGTCATGCGGCTATCTTCCCATCTTTCCTCGTCGACCTTCAGCACCGGGATGCTGGCGGCGGCACGGGTCAGCCCCGCCTTGAGACGGCGGGTTGCTTCTTCGCGGCCAAGGCTGTGCGGAATCGAAACGATCAGAGGTGCGGGCATCTTTGGGGTCCTGGTTCCACGCAGTCAGATGTAATTCTGCATTTTCGGAAAGAAAGAGCGCGGCTTTGACGGCGC
>JBAVEE010000941.1:0-5497 GCA_049587575.1 Bradyrhizobium sp. | reverse complement strand
GGGCAGGGCGGCGCTGAAGGCGCTGGCATAGGCGGCTCTCGCCGGCCGCGATCGCGCTGCCTTGGCCCGGCTGCGCAAGGATTGAATGACGCAAACCACGGCGCTTGCGTTTCCCGGCCAACGTGAGAACACTCCCGCCAACTCGGCAACGCCGAAACAGGGAGGTTCGAGATGATTACCGACAGCAAAACCGGGCTGCAGCTTCGCTCGCTGATCAAGAAGAACGGCGAGCTCGAGATATCGCTCGTCGAGGTCCCGATTGCAGAACCGTCCGCCGATGAGGTGGTGGTCCGCGTCGAAGCTTCGCCGATCAATCCGTCCGACCTCGGGCTCCTGGTCGGAGCCGCCGACATGACGACCGCCAAAGCGTCCGGTACCAAGGACGCACCGGTGATTACGGCAACGGTTCCGGAAGCGGCGATGCGCGCCATGGCGGGACGGCTCGACGAATCCATGCCGGTCGGCAACGAGGGTGCCGGCGTGGTCATCAAGACCGGATCGTCCGAGGCGGCGAGGGCCTTGATGGGCAAGACGGTCGCGATGATCGGTGGCGCCATGTACGCGCAATACCGCACGATCCGGGCGAGCGACTGCCTGGTGCTGCCGGACGGCATCACGCCCGCCGAGGGCGCATCCTGTTTCGTCAATCCGCTGACATCGCTCGGCATGGTCGAGACCATGCGGCGAGAGGGCCACAAGGCCCTGGTGCATACCGCAGCCGCATCCAACCTCGGGCAGATGCTCAACAAGATCTGCCTCAAGGACGGGGTCGGCCTCGTCAACATCGTTCGCAGCGCCGAGCAGGCCGCAATCTTGCACAAGATCGGGGCGAAACATGTGATCGACTCCACCGCACCGATGTTCCTGGAAGATCTGACCAATGCGCTGGTCGAAACCGGCGCGACGATCGCGTTCGATGCCATCGGCGGCGGCAAGCTGGCGGGGCAAATCCTCACCTGCATGGAGGCTGCGATCAACAAGACGGCAAAAGCCTACAGCCGCTACGGATCGAGTGTGCACAAGCAAGTCTATATCTATGGCGGTCTTGACCTGCGTCCGACCGAGTTGAACCGGGCGTTCGGGATGGCTTGGGGCGTCGGCGGCTGGCTGTTGTTTCCGTTCCTGATGAAAATTGGTCAGGCCGAGGGGGCACGGCTGCGCCAGCGGGTCGTCGACGAGATCAAGACCACCTTTGCCAGTCATTATACCCAGGTGGTCTCCTTGCAGGAGGCCCTGCAGCTTCCCCACATCGCCGTCTACGGCAAGCGCGCGACCGGCGAAAAATATCTGATCAATCCGAACAAGGGCTGACGACGACGAGGTGCCCGCAATCGAAACGTCGGGACTGCTCTGTCGCGGTGCTCGGAACCTTCCGGGAATTGGTCGAGCAAGCCTTGATGCCGACGCTTGCGGCGTGATTTCCGGCGTCGACAGCTTTGTCGACGCCCAAAGTCGGTGCCGGCGCATGACAAAGGGACTTGCGTTTGTCGCACAACGAGGGAACATTTGTGCCGAAATCAATCCGCAATAATCGAACACAGTCCAGGGGAGAACCTTCCATGAATGATTTGAGCCGCCGCCATCTGCTAGCCGGGGCTGCCGCTGCCGGCGCGACCGCCCTGACGCCATTGGGCGCGCTGACCGCGCGTGCCGCGGTGCCGCCCGTCGCTACCCAGGCGCCCGGTTTCTACCGCTACAAGGTTGGCGCCTACGAATGCACCTCGATCAACGACGGCGCGCGCTCGTTCCCGATGCCGGACAACTGGGTGACCAATGTCGGCAAGGAAGAGGCGGCTGCGGCCGCCGAAGCGGCCTACATGCCGAAAGGCATGGTTACGGTGCCGTTCAACCCGCAACTCATCAACACCGGCAGCAAGCTGGTGCTGATTGACACCGGCAACGGCATCGCCACCTATGAGCCGACCAAGGGCGCGGTGGGCCGCACGCTGCAAAATCTTGCCGCCGCGGGCGTCGATCCCAAAAGCATCGATGTCGTGCTGATCTCGCATCTGCATCCCGACCACGCCAACGGCATCCGGGCCGCCGATGGCTCGATGGCCTTTCCGAATGCCGAGATCATGGTGCCGTCGGTCGACTGGGCGTTCTGGATGAGCGACGAGAACGCCGCCAAGGCCCAATCCAACACAATGATGAAGAATTATTTCGCCAATGTGAAAAAGATCTTCGCGGGTATCGAATCCAAGGTCACGAAGTATGATTGGGGCAAGGAAGTCGCGCCCGGCATCACGTCGATCGCAGCACCGGGCCATACGCCGGGACATACCGCCTTTGCCATCGCATCAGGCGGCTCGAAAATTCTGATTCAGTCCGACGTCACCAACATTCCCGAGTTCTTCCTGCGCAATCCGGATTGGCACGTGGCCTACGATGCGGACCCGATGGTAGCGCAGGAAACCCGGCATAAGTTTTACGACATGGCGGCGGCGGAAAAGGCGACGGTGGTGGGCTTCCACTTCACCTTCCCGTCGATCGGGCATGTCGAGAAGGACGGGACGAAATATCGGCTGATTCCGGCGGCCTGGAATCCGGTGATCTGATCGCAGCTTGCCGCATTTGATCGATCAGGCCGCCGAAAGGGCGGCCTGATCCGTTTTGCGGGAAAGGCATCTTCGTCCGCTTCAATTGAAACCCCGCATTTCATGCACTTGCATCTTCTGCCGGCGTCGCTAGGGTGGCGAACAAGCTGAACCGGCACCCGCGTCAAAAAGGAAATCTCATGGCTACCCCACACGATATTGTCGTCCTTGTCGGCAGCCTTCGCAAAGAGAGCTTCACCCTCAAGATCGCCAACGCGTTGGCAAAACTTGCGCCCGATACGCTCAAGCTCAACGTCGTTACCTTGCACGACGTCTCGTTCTTCAACCAGGACCTCGAAGCAACGCCGCCGGCCGACTGGCTGGCGTTGCGCGAAAAGCTGCAGAAATCGAATGGTGTGCTGTTCGTTACACCCGAATATAACAGGTCAATTCCCGGCGTGTTGAAGAATGCCATCGACGTCGGATCGCGTCCGTCCGGCAAGAGCTCTTTCCTCGGCAAGCCGATCGGCATTATCAGCAATTCGCCGGGCCCGCTCGGTGGCATCAGCGCGGCAATGAACCTGAAGCAATGCCTTCCCGGCTACAGCGGCCCGATCATGCAGCAGCCGGAAATCTACCTGAACGGCGTCGGCGACGCGTTCGACGAAAAGGGCCATCTCACCAAGGAATCGCTGCAGAAAGTGTTGCAGCAATATATCGACGCCTACGCGGCTTTCGTCGAGAAGCACAATAAATAGGCTGACGGCAGCCCGGCTGGGCGGGCCTTAGGATTCCGTTAACTGGGCCGTCGCATGGTCGGGCTATGGTCTCGCGCAGCCGACTCAGATCCCTGCTCACCGGGCTTGCCCTCTATACGATGGCAGCGGGCCTGGTCGGCTATTTCGGCGTCAATGCCTATACCGGAAAGTATGGCCTGAATGCGCGGCAGGAACTCGATCAGGAAATCATCGCGCTGACCTCCGAGCTGGCGCGGCTGAAGCGGGAGCGGGCCGAAGGCGAGCAGCGTGTCTCGCTGCTGCGATCTGACCGGGTCGACCCCGATATGCTCGATGAGCGCGCGCGGTACCAGCTCGACTATGCCAACCCGCGTGATCTGGTTCGGAGCGTCAACCCGAACTGATCGTCAAATTACAAATTTGCGCGAAATAAATTTCGAAAATGTCGCGCCGCGTTGCACTGCGGCATAGCGAATTCTTCGCATCTGCACGCAATCCTTTCATGGCGGTTTGAGTTGGGATAGAGAGAGCTAACCGTTCTCTGATCCGGAAATGCCATGGCCGCCCCCAAGAAAAGCGTCGCGAAAGAAACCGCTCACGAAAAAGGAAACGGTGCCGACGCCCCGCCGGAATTCACCAGGGAACAGGAACTAGGCGCGTTGCGCGACATGCTGCTGATCCGGCGGTTCGAGGAAAAGGCCGGCCAGCTCTATGGAATGGGCGCGATCGGCGGCTTCTGCCATCTCTATATCGGCCAGGAAGCGGTCGTCATCGGCATGCAGATGGCCCTGAAAAAGGGCGATCAGGTTATAACTGGATACCGCGACCACGGGCATATGCTGGCCTGTGGGATGGAAGCCAAAGGCGTGATGGCCGAACTGACCGGTCGCCATGGCGGCTATTCCAAGGGCAAGGGCGGCTCCATGCATATGTTCAGCAAGGAGAAGAATTTCTTCGGCGGCCATGGTATCGTCGGGGCCCAGGTCTCGCTCGGTACCGGGCTTGCTTTCGCCAATCGCTATCGCGGCAACGATTTTGTCAGCCTGGCCTATTTCGGCGACGGCGCCTCGAATCAAGGCCAGGTCTATGAAAGCTTCAACATGGCCGAGCTGTGGAAGCTTCCGGTGATTTACATCATCGAGAACAACCGTTACGCGATGGGCACCTCGGTGACGCGCTCCTCCGCCCAGACCGATTTTTCCAAACGCGGCATCTCCTTCAATATTCCGGGCGAGCAGGTGGACGGCATGGACGTTCGCGCGGTGAAGGCCGCGGCCGACAAGGCCGTCGCCTGGTGCCGCGCCGGCAACGGCCCCTTCATCCTGGAAATGCAGACCTATCGCTACCGCGGGCACTCGATGTCGGACCCGGCGAAATATCGTACCCGCGAGGAGGTCGAGAAGGTCCGCCACGACCAGGATCCGATCGAGCAGGTTCGCAATCGCCTGCTTGCCGCCGGCATGAGCGAACAGGAATTGAAGGCCATCGACGCCGAGGTGCGGGAGATCGTCAATGCCGCTGCCGACTTCGCGCAGCATGATCCCGAGCCTGATGCCGCCGAATTGTGGACCGACGTCTATCGTTGAACGCGCGAAACGCTTATCCCGCAGGGTACGCGCAGCTTAAAGAGTGAATTTCCGGAGCTGATATGCCAATTCAAGTACTGATGCCTGCGCTCTCGCCGACCATGGAGAAGGGCAACCTTTCCAAATGGCTGAAGAAGGAAGGCGAGGCGATCAAGTCGGGCGACGTCATCGCCGAGATCGAGACCGACAAGGCGACCATGGAAGTCGAGGCCACCGATGAAGGCACCCTCGGCAAGATACTGATCCCCGAGGGCACCGCCGACGTCGCGGTCAATACGCCGATCGCGACCATTTTGGCCGATGGCGAGAACGCCTCCGATCTTGGCAAGGCCGCAGCGCCGGCGAAACTGGAGAAAGCTGCGGAGTCGGCGCCGCCCGCCGAGGCAAAATCTGCGTCCACACCCAAAGACGAACCTGCGGCTCCTGCGGCACCCAAAGCCGCCGCCGAGCCCGATCCGGAAGTGCCAGAGGGCACCGAGATGGTGACCATGACCATCCGCGATGCGTTGCGCGACGCCATGGCCGAGGAAATGCGCCGGGATCCCGACGTGTTCCTCATGGGGGAAGAGGTCGCGGAATATCAGGGGGCCTACAAGGTCAGTCAGGGACTGCTGCAGGAATTCGGCGCCCGGCGCGT
>JBAVEE010000940.1:0-1606 GCA_049587575.1 Bradyrhizobium sp. | reverse complement strand
GCTCCTGATCCAAGGCAATCTCAGCGCAAACAGGGATAGGAAGGTTGACCGTCCGTCACGCGGCCATCCGCTCAATCGGGCCTGCGACCCGCGACCTTTCTCCGGGCGTGCGGCCCGGATATGGGGCATGATTCAACAAAGTTGAATCATGCTTGTCGCTTATCTTCTTGTTTGAGCAAATCTTTGCGCAAACGCTTTCCCGTTTGTCGGGAAAACCGGTTCCCACTTTAGAAAGGCCGGTAATAGTAGCGCCGGCCATAATATGGCCCACCATAATATGGTCCGCCACCGTAATAATAAGGTCCGCCGCCGTAATAGCCGGGCCCATAGCCATAGCCGTAACCGTAACCGTAATTTTGCTGGGCGACGATCGCGCCGATGGTTCCAAGCGCCATTCCAAAGAAGGCGAGTCCCGCAGCGTCGCCTCCTCCACGGCGGTAGTGGCGATGCCGCCGCCGGGCCGCGCTGAAATCCGTCGCATCGCTCGACGCCGTGGTGACTGTCACGCCCTTTGACGGGGGAACAGCGGAACCTGCGATGGCGAGCCGCGGCTCGCCGATCGTCACTGCCAGCACTGCAATCGTCGCCATGACGACGCTGCGGCCAGCCGAAGAAAGCAATCCTTTGTGAGTACGCATTTCGTCTCCTTCATTCCCCGACTCTAAACCCTACACGGCATCGACGGCCGAATCCGCGGCTCTGCCGGGAAACAGCACGTCGAATCGCGCGCCCTGGCCGTCGTCACCGCGGCCGATCCGCAACTCTCCGCCGATCTGCCTTGCGAACGATTGAATGATCTTCATCCCCAATCCCTTGCTGGCGCCGGGATCGAACCCTTCCGGCAAGGCCGCACCGCTATTGGAAACCGACAGCGCATAGCCATAGGCCGGATCTGGCTGCAGGCGGATGGCGATCCGGCCGTTGCCGTATTTGGCGGCGTTGGCGATCAACTCACTGACGATGAAGCCGAGTGGAATCGCGGTCGCGGCCGGCAGATTGATTTCAATGCCTTCGACGAGAACCTGCTCCGGCCGCTCATCCGACGACAGCATCGCCGAGAAATCGCGGGCGAAGTCTTCGAGGAATTTCCTGAATTCGATGGCTTGCACGCCGTCATAGGAATGAAGACGGTGGTGGATGCGCGCAATCATGGAAACGCGATTGGCCGCGACGGCCAGTTGCGCGGCCGCTTCCGCGTTCGTCGATGTCCGGCTCTGCAACGAAAGCAGGCTGATGGTCATCTGCAGGTCGTTCATCAGCCGGTGATCGGATTCCCTGCTCAGGAGTTCCTGTTGCTGGATCAGCTCATCCTGTCGACGAAGCCGCGCCTCACGCTCCGCCAGCGCATCGCGCAGGCGTGCCTCCATCGATCTGCATTGGATCAACTCGCGCTCGCAGCTCTCGATCGTGCGGTGCGCCGACGCCGAAAATATCCGGATGGGCGGCGACCACCCCCCGCCCTTGTCGGCGTTGCAAGCCTGCTGCCCGGTTGTTGATGGATCGCCCATGGATGAAAATTTGCCTTAGGCGCGCGCCACCACATTGATCCATGTCAACTCTGGCCAGGATATCGGGGCAGCGCCTGAGCCGGCGTGCTCATTCGTCC
>JBAVEE010000939.1:0-9610 GCA_049587575.1 Bradyrhizobium sp. | reverse complement strand
CGCGTCGGCCAGATGAAAGCGGTGAGCCAGAAGCAGCAATCGCTGAAATTCGAACTTCTGATCCCGCTGCGCTCGGAAGAGCAGCCGACGGCATGCATGAGCTTCAATTACCACCGCGACCATTTCGGCACGACCTGGGACATCAGGGACGCGAACGGCGAGCCGGCCCATACCGGCTGCGTCGCGTTCGGAATGGATCGCCTCGCGGTGGCGATGTTCCACACCCACGGCACCGACCTCGCCAGGTGGCCGGCCGGCGTGCGGGAATTGCTCGGCCTGTAGCCACACGCGACACGGAGCGGCTTCTTCAAGAAGCGTGCTGCGGTTCGCCCAAAGAGAACATCCATGCACAAACTCGCCCCACACCGCACCGCCGCCGCAGCTTTGGTCGAGCAGCTTCGGATCAATGGCGTCGAGCATGTGTTCTGCGTTCCCGGCGAGAGCTTTCTGCCGGTGCTGGATGCGCTTCGCGACAGCGGCATTACGGTCACCGTCTGCCGTCACGAAGGCGGCGCGGCGATGATGGCGGAAGCGATCGGCAAAACCACGGGACGGCCGGGCATCTGCTTTGTCACGCGCGGCCCTGGCGCCACCAACGCCTCGGCGGGCATCCATATCGCCCAGCAGGATTCGACGCCGATGATCATGTTCGTCGGCCAGGTCGAAACCTCGGTGCGGGAGCGTGAGGCGTTTCAGGAACTCGATTACCGCGCGGTGTTCGGCAGCATGACCAAATGGACCGTCGAGGTCGACGATCCCGGTCGCATCACCGAATTCGTCTCGCGCGCGTTTTACACCGCAAGCAGCGGCCGGCCCGGGCCGGTGGTGGTGGCGCTACCGAAGGACGTCCTGAGCGAGCGCGTCAATATCTCCAATGCGCCACCGTTCGAGCCGGTCGAGACCTCGCCCGGCGAAGAGGAAATGGCGAAGCTCGGCGAACTCCTGCGTGATGCCAGAAATCCGTTATTCGTGCTCGGCGGCAGCCGCTGGTCCGAGGCCGCGCGGCGTCAAATCCACGAATTCGCCGAGCGAACCGGATTGCCGGTCGCGACCAGCTATCGCCGCTCGACGCTGTTCGATCCCCTGCATCCGCTCTATGCGGGAGACCTCGGGCTCGGACCGAACCCCAAACTGGTGGCGCGCGCCAAGGCCGCCGATCTCCTGGTGCTGGTTGGCGGCCGTCTCGGCGAAATCCCCTCGCAGGGCTACTCGCTGCTTGCGAGTCCCTCGCCGCAGACCAAACTCGTCCACATCCATCCCGGCGCCGAAGAGATCGGCCGGGTGTACCGGCCGCATCTGGCCATCCACGCCTCGCCGAACCGTTTTGTCGCCGCACTCAGGCGATTGACGATAACGCCGAAGCCGGCATGGCGCGAAAGCGCCGACGCGGCCCATGCCGATTTTCTGGCCTGGACCGACGCCGCCACGCCGCAACCCGGCGATGTCAACCTCGGCGAGATCATGATCTGGCTTCGCGATCATGTGCCGACCGACACCATCCTGTGCAACGGCGCGGGCAACTATGCCTCCTGGATCCATCGCTTCTATCGGTTCCGCGAATTCATGACCCACGTCGCGCCGACGTCGGCGTCGATGGGGTATGGCATGCCCGCGGCGATCGCGATGCAGCGGCTGCATCCGGACAAGCTCGTGCTGTCGGTCAACGGCGACGGCGATTTCCTGATGAGCGGCCAGGAATTCGCGCTGGCGGTCCAGTATCGGCTGCCGATCATCGTCGTGGTCTGCGACAACGGCATGTACGGGACCATCCGCATGCATCAGGAGCGTGAATTTCCCGGCCGCGTCAGCGCCACCGAACTGCACAATCCGGATTTCGACGCCTATGCGCGCGCCTTCGGCGGCTTTGGCGCGGTGGTGAACAAGACCTCGGATTTTCCGGCGGCGTTTGCGGCCGCGCGGCAATCCGGCCTGCCCGCGATCATTCACCTGAAGATCGATCCCGATGCGATCCTGCCGGCGGCTACGCTGTCAGGCATTCGCGAGCGCGCGCTGGCGCAGGCCTAGGCCTTTCGACGCGAGCGCTCAGGCGTGGGCGAAATCCCAGTACAGCTTGCGCGCGCGGCGGTAGAACGGTCCCGGCTGCAGCGAGCGATCGTCGATCCGGATGATCGGCGCGACTTTTGCAAAATTGCCGCTGGAGAATATCTCGTCGGCGTTCTCGAAATCCCGGTATTGAAGGGTTTTCTCGACCACGGTGACGCCGTCGGCGCGCAACAGATCAATCACGCGCTGCCGCGTGATGCCGTTCAGGAAAGTCCCGTTCGGCGCCGGCGTAAAAACCACGCCGTCTTTTGCCATGAACACGTTCGAATTGCCGAATTCGGCGACATTGCCCAGCATATCGAGCATCAGGCAATTGTTGAAGCCTCGTGCCTGCGCTTCGCTCAGCGCGCGCGAATTGTTGGGATAAAGACATCCCGCCTTGCAATCCACCGGAGCGCTTTCCATTGTCGGCCGGCGGAACGGCGACAGCGTGATCGCCGAGCCGGAAGTCGGCGGCATCGGCGCGACATAGATGCACAGGCACCAGTTGGTGGTTTCGGGATCGAACAGCACGCCGCCGCCGCTGCCGGTCTGCGCCCAATACATCGGCCGGATGTACAGTTCCGCATCGGCATCGAAGCGCGCAATGCCTTCGCGCGCGAGAGCGAGCCAGGTTTCGCGATCGACCACCGGTTTGAGCTTGAAATTGACGGCGGACCGATTGACCCGCGCACAGTGCGCCTCGAGATCGGGCGCCACGCCCTCGAATGCGCGGGCGCCGTCGAACACGGTCGAAGCCAGCCAGGCCGCATGCGTGCGCGGACCCATGATCGGCACATTGCCCTCGTGCCAGTCGCCTTCGAAGAAGGTCCAGGTCTGGGAGAAACTGACTGGTTTTATGGTATTGGCCATCGTTGCCATCCCCGCTGCGGCGGGACCCCGCACAATCCCTTCACTATTGTCGGAAATCCCTAAGGATTTACTTGCGGGACGTGCCGGCAATCGCGATGGATTGACGGACACACCGTTTGCGCAGCGGAGCCGCATATGCCCCTCGATCCCCTGGCACAGCGTTTTCTCGCGATGATGGCGGCGGCCGCGTCAGAGGGCCGCTCGTCCTCAACGCTCGATCAACGCCGTCAGGCGTTTGCGAAAATGATGCGGCTCGCCCGCGCCGACGTGGCGGCCGTGACCGGAATCGACGGCGCGTTGCCGGGCCCGGCGGGCCAGCTTCCCTACCGCCTCTATGCGCCGGCGGACGCCCCTGGCGAACCATTGCCGGGCTTCGTCTTCTTCCATGGCGGCGGCCTGGTCGGCGGCAGTATCGAGAGCCATGATCCTGTCGCCGCGGCGCTGGCGCAGACGACCGGCTGCCGGCTTGTTTCCATCGGCTACCGCCTTGCTCCAGAACACCGATATCCGGCCGCCGTCGAGGATGCGATCGCGGCAACCAGATGGGTATCCGAGTATGCAGCCTCGCTCGGCATCGATGCGGCGCGGCTCGTGGTCGGCGGCGATTCCGCCGGCGCAACGCTTGCCGCCGTGGTGTGCCAGGAGAGCCTGCGCAGCGGCGGCCCGGCAATATCGGCGCAATGCCTGATATGTCCCGTACTCGACTTCGAGGAAACCTCACCCTCGCGGGAAGAATTCGCCGAAAACCACCTGCTCGACACGGCCACGCTGGAGGCGGACCTCGCGCTTTATCTGCCGGAGGGGGTGGAACGCGGCGATCCCAGGGTCTCGCCGCTGCGCGCGGTGAAATTCGCCGGACTTCCCGCGGCCATCATCCATACCGCCGAGTTCGACCCGATGCGCGACGAGGGCAACGCCTACGCGGCAAAACTCGTCGCCGCCGGGGTTGCCGTCGAACATACCTGTCACGATGGCATGATCCATAATTTCCAGGCGCTGGGCGCGGTTCTGCCGCAGGGACGACTGGTCCTTCACCAGATCGGCGAGCAGGTCCGGCGCGCCGTCGGCGGCTGATCGACGCCTCGAAAAGCCAGGCAAAGCATTAAGCGAACGCGCGCCGATATGGTTACGCAGGAATTACGATTTCATTCAAATTTTAGTCAATTCACTGAGGTCCATTAGGGTTATTTCGTCAATGTTGGCGCGAATTATTGAAGGGTTGACCATCCGCCTCTAACACTGACGCTTGCAAATAAAACGCATGGTTAAGTGCGATACCGCAAAGCGGTGAGGTGGATAATGCGCAACGAAACGATTGCAATTCACGCCGGCTACGAACCCGATCCAACCACCAAATCGGTCGCCGTCCCGATCTACCAGACCGTCGCCTATGCCTTCGACAGCGCCGACCACGGCGCCGCGCTGTTCAACCTGGAGGCGGAAGGCTATCGCTACAGCCGGATCGCCAACCCGACCACGGCGGTTCTTGAAAAGCGCATCACCGAACTCGAAGGCGGCGTAGGCGCGCTCGCGGTCGCGACCGGTCAGGCCGCGCTGCATTTCGCCCTCGTCAATCTCGCCGATACCGGCGGAAACATCGTCTCGGTTCCGCAACTCTACGGCACCACGCACACTTTGCTCGGTCACGTCCTGCCGCGCCAGGGCATCACGGGCCGTTTCGCGGAGAGCGACAAGGCCGATGCGATCGAGAGGCTGATCGACGAAAATACCAAGGCGGTGTTTGCCGAGACGATCGGCAACCCCGCCGGCAACGTTTGCGACATCGAGGCGCTGGCCAGGGTCGCGCATCGCCATGGTGTGCCGCTGGTCGTCGACAACACGGTCGCCACGCCGATCCTGCTGAAGCCGTTCGATTACGGCGCCGACATCGCCATTCATTCGCTGACGAAGTTTCTCGGCGGCCACGGCACCACCCTTGGCGGAGCGATCGTGGACAGCGGCCGTTTCCCCTGGACCGAGCACGCGCGCCGCTTTCCGGCCTTCAACGAGCCGGACGAGTCATATCACGGCCTCGTCTACACCAGGCAATTCGGCGCCAGCGCCTACATCCAGCGCGCCCGCAGCGTCTATCAGCGCACCATGGGCTCGGTGCTTTCGCCGTTCAACGCGTTCCTCTTGTTGCAGGGGATCGAGACCGTGGCGCTGCGCGTCGAACGCCATGTCGAGAACGCGCGCAAGGTCGCGAGCTTCCTGCGCGACGATCCGCGTGTCGACTGGGTCAATTATGCGGGATTCCCCGACAGCCCCCATTACGCGCTGGTCCAGAAATACCTCAACGGCAACGCCTCATCGCTGTTCACCTTCGGCATCAAGGGCGGCCTCGAGGCCGGCAAGACCTTCTATGATTCGCTGAAGCTGATTACGCGGCTCGTCAATATCGGCGACGCGAAATCGCTCGCCTGCCATCCCGCCTCGACCACCCACCGCCAGATGTCTGCCGAACAGCAGCGCGTGGCCGGCGTCCTGCCGGAAACCATCCGGCTTTCGATCGGCATCGAACACGCCTCCGACATCATCGAGGATATCGACCAGGCGCTCGCGACGGCCTGCGCCCGGCATCCGCAACTTGATGCGGCGGAATGAATCGGCCGGGCCCGACATGACCGTCCTGCTGGAAAAACGGCGGCTGATCGTCAGTCCCGGCCTCGCACCGGCGCAGCTGCGGCGAGAGGATAAATTCGGTCATCCGCAAGACGTCGATGTCGACCTCACGATCGGCCTCATCAACAACATGCCGGACGCAGCGCTGCAGGCGACCGAACGGCAGTTCATGCGCCTGTTAAGACAAGCCGCCGGGAACATTCGCGTCGATTTTCACTGCTTTTCGCTGCCTTCCGTGAAACGATCGCAATCGGCGAAATGGCGGGTCGACCAGCAATACACCGATATCGCCGATCTCGACCGCCTCCACATCGACGGATTGATCGTCACCGGCGCGGAACCTGCCGCCGCTACCCTTCCGGAAGAACCGTTCTGGCAGGACCTCACCGCAATCATCGACTGGGCCAAGACCAATACCCGCTCGACCATCTGGTCGTGTCTGGCCGCGCATGCCGCGGTGCTGCATCTCGATGGCATCGAGCGCCGGCGGCTCGACGCCAAATGCTCCGGAATATACGACTGCTTCAAGGTGGCCGATCACTGGCTGACGGACGATCTTCCCTCGCCGCTCAGGGTTTCGCACTCGCGCCTCAATGAGCTCCGGGCGGACCAGCTGGCAGCGAGCGGTTATCAACTGCTGACGCATTCGCCGGAAGGCGGCGTCGATATCTTCGCCAGGCAGCTGCGCAGCCAGTTCATCTTCTTTCAGGGACATCCCGAATATGAGGCGCTGTCGCTGGAGCGCGAATATCTGCGCGACATCTCCCGCTTCCTCGCCGGCGGGCGCGACATTTATCCGGCCATCCCCGCCGGCTATTTCGATGCCGACACCGAAGAAAGGCTGGCGGCCTTCGAGAGGCGCGCGCGCGCCGAACGCAGGCCGGCGCTGACCGCCGAGTTGCCCGACCGCGCGCTTCGGCCGGACCTCGCGACAGGCGCTGCTGCTACCGTGATCTTCCGCAACTGGCTCGACTATCTTTCCGACGGCGCGCGAGCGACGTTGTCGCACTCCAACATCTGAATCTGTTGAAAATCATGCGCCCGGAAGCAGGCCGGGCCGAATCTTGCCTGCAAGCCATTGTAGCGGCACCCGATCGCTCCGGCCAAGCCGGGCTTCCAGGCCCCTTCCCGGCGAATAGCTGCACGGATATGATTTGAACCTGGATATGTCTGATAGCCCGAATCAGGAATAGACCTGTCATGATCGTTGGCCCGCGGGCCCGGGGCAACCGCGCTCTGGCCTTTGACGGCGAGGCATCGATCGTCGGCCTCGGTCTCGAAGGCTTGCAAGCTCGTACACGGACCAACAAACCCGCATGTCTGTCCCCGCCTCAGCCGCCAAGCGCCCGTCCGGCATCGCCCCTGACGCGCTTTCCGTCCTGAACTCGGTGTTTGGCCTGCCCGGCTTTCGCGGCGCGCAGGAAGAGATCATTGGACATGTGACCAGCGGCGGCAATTGCCTGGTGCTGATGCCGACCGGCGGCGGCAAGTCGCTGTGCTATCAATTGCCGGCACTGTTGCGCAAAGGCTGCGGCATCGTCGTCTCGCCCCTGATCGCGCTGATGCGCGACCAGGTCGCGGGATTGCTCGAGGCCGGCGTCAAGGCCGCGGTATTGAATTCGACGCTGACGTTCGATGAGGCCTCCGCGGTCGAAGCGCGGCTTCTGGCCGGCGATCTCGACCTGCTCTACATCGCGCCCGAGCGGCTGTTGACGCCGCGCTGCCTCAACCTGCTGGGCCGCGCCGGGATCGCCTTGTTCGCGATCGACGAGGCCCATTGCGTGTCGCAATGGGGGCACGATTTTCGCCCGGAATATATCGGTCTTTCCGTGATCGCGGAACGTTTTCCGGGAGTGCCGCGCATCGCCCTGACAGCCACCGCCGATGAACTCACGCGAAAGGAGATCATCGACCGGCTGGGGCTGGCCGGCGCGCCTAGTTTCGTCGCGAGCTTCGATCGGCCGAACATCCGGTATGAAATCGTCGACAAGCAGAATGCGCCGGCGCAGCTGAAGGCCTTCATCAGCGAGCGCCACCCGGGCGACGCCGGCATCGTCTATTGCCTGTCACGCGCCAAGGTCGAGGACACCGCAGCCGCGCTGACCAAGGCCGGCATCGAGGCGCTGCCGTATCACGCGGGGCTCGACGCCAGGGTGCGCGGGCGCAACCAGGACCGCTTCATCAACGAGGACGGCATCGTGATTGTCGCTACCGTCGCGTTCGGGATGGGCATAGACAAACCCGACGTGCGCTTCGTGGCCCATCTCGATTTGCCGAAAAGCATCGAGGCCTATTACCAGGAGACCGGGCGCGCGGGCCGTGACGGCAAGCCGTCCAGCGCCTGGATGGCCTATGGACTATCGGATATCGTGCAGCAGCGCCGCATGATCGATGAGTCCAGCGGCGCGGAAGCGTTCAAGCGGGTGTCGCTCGCCAAGCTCGACGCGCTCGTTGGCCTCGCCGAAACCGCCAACTGCCGGCGCAGCCGCCTGCTCGGTTATTTCGGAGAAACCACGCAGACCGCCGGATGCGGCAATTGCGACAACTGCCTGTCGCCGCCGAAACTCCGCGACGGCAAGGTGATCGCGCAAAAGCTGTTGTCCTGCGCCTATCGCACCGGGCAGCGCTTCGGCGCGATGCACCTGATCGATGTCCTGGTGGGCCGCATGACCGAACGCGTCCAGCAATTCGGTCACGACAAGATTTCCGTATTCGGGATCGGCCGTGAACTCCATGAAAAGCAATGGCGCGCCGCGCTGCGCCAGCTGGTGGCGATGGGCCATCTGCAGCCGGACGCCGAGGCCTTCGGCGCGTTGAAGCTGACGGAGACCGCGCGCGGTGTGCTGAAAGGCGAGACCGAAGTGATGCTGCGCGAGGAGACCCCGGGCTCCCGCCTTCGCGCCAGCCGAACCAGGTCAAGGCGCGGCGACATCGCCGTGACATCGACCAGCCGCGGCGAAACCGGCCATCCGGCGCTGGTCAGCGCGCTGCGCGCGTGGCGCTCCGAGGTGGCGCGCAAGCGTGGCGTGCCGGCCTATGTCGTGCTGCACGACGCCACCATCGACGGCGTCGCAACCTCGCGCCCAACGACGCTTGGTCAACTCCGCGGTATTCCGGGGATCGGCGACAAGAAGCTCGAGCATTACGGCGACGAGCTGATCGCCCTTGTGAGGGCCAACCGCGCCGAGGCAGTCTAGCCGAATCGAACGCCAATCTGCGCCTTGTTCCGCCAGACGACGGTACAACGCCGTGCGATCGATTCCATTTCCAGAACCAGTGTGAAGGTATCTGGTATTCCTTCGAGGTTTGCTCCCTCTACCGAGGCACCTGTTGCCGAGATATTGCGGACGGTGCAGGTCATGCTTTCGTCGGCGAAGCTGATCCTTCCTGCTCTTAAAACATTGCGGCGCGGGGCTCGTCGCTTTTCGCCGGCAGCGGCGTTCGCACGCTTGGATAGACCTTGATCCGTCTTCGAAACGCGCAAGCGCGTGTTTGGTCCGGAGTCCGCTTCGGACGCAATTTTGTTCGTGTCAATCGCCGCAACCGTCGACGGAGGGCCTGTCTCGACAAAGCCGGATTTGATCTTGCCCGAAACAAGCACATCGGTCCGAATCTGAAAGTTGCCCAGGATCTTCTTGCGCTGAACCCTTCCTTGAATGTTTTTCAGCCGAAGCGAAGTTAGAATCTGTTCAACCGAACCGTTGCGCCCGAACGGCAGCAGAAGTGCTTCGCAGTCTACCCGATGTCCGTTCGCGTCGATTGTGGAAACAATTGTGTAGATGAGGCAGCCGCTCGCCGCACATTCCTTGGTTGCCTGCATCGTAAAGCGCCTCAGAGATATTGGAACGACCTGTTCCATCGTCTTGCCCGTCCAGTCCGCGTTGAACACCTTCGCGACATTCTCCCCCTGATACAAAACTCTAAATTTTCGCAGACGGCCTTGGCCTTCGACGTTCCACACCACAAACTGGTTCGGATCGTATGCGCCTGGTTCGGATTTGAGTTCTGCGAATTCAGGAAAAGGGCGTCCGGCTGCCAACCCGTCCCAATGGCTAGCCAGCGCACGCTGGAC
>JBAVEE010000938.1:0-7350 GCA_049587575.1 Bradyrhizobium sp. | reverse complement strand
GCATCCTCGAATGTGTTCAGCCCGTCCTCGGCGAGAAGATCGCTCGACAGTATTTCCGAAATCAGAATGTCCGCGCGCGCTTCAATTTCCTTGCCGACAACCATCTGGCTCGAACTCTGTTGACGACGCGGATCTGATTTTCATAGCCGTTCGACGCGACGATCCGCTCCGATCAACGCCTCATGGCGCCGCCCTGAATCCGCCAGCGCCCGCTGGATGTCCCGCGGGGCATTCACGGTCCTGAATGGCGGAGCGCGGCGCGTCGATCCTTGTGGGGTGGCGCCCGCCAAATCCAGCGGTTCCCGGGCGCAGCGTCGGCCAACGATGTATTGCGTTGCAGGGCTATTGCGCCTAAAAGGCCCCCTTCAACGGAAAGACAGGCGATGGCCCATAATTTCGCGATCAACGACGATGTTCATCATCAGCTGCAGGGACCGCAGGGCCGGGCTGTCGTCAAGCAGCGCAGCATCTATACCATTGTCACCTGCCTGCCGATCGAATCCGACGGACGCCCGCGTTACCGCATCAAGAGCAAGACCGAAAACGTCGAGCGCGTGGTGACCGAGGAGCAGATCAGCCGGCTGGGTTGATCTCGCGTCTGGTGCCGCGTCACCTCGATACAAGTACCGGTTGAGCCAGCGCGGAATGGGCGAATTTCTTCAGCCCCATGGGTTTGCCGAACAGATAGCCCTGGACCATGTCGAAACCCAGCTCGTTCGCCGCGATAAAATCGGCGCGGGTTTCGACACCCTCGGCAACAACCCGGGCGCCATACTCCTTGCCGAATTCGATGATGTGACGGCACACCGTCTGTTTCAGACGGTCGTTGGCGGCATCGGTGACGAATTGTCGGTCGACCTTGAGTTCGGCGAAGGGGAATGTATCGAGTCCCATCAGCGCCGGCCAGTCGACGCCGACGTTGTCGATCGAGACCGCAATATTGTGCAGGCGCACCTCTTTTGCGACGTCGATCAGCAGTTCCAGATTGGGAATGACCTCGGTGCTGTCGATCTCGATGAGCAGTCCCCCGAATGCCGGATGCGCCGGTATCCGCTGGCAGAGATTGCGTACCGCCTGGCGGTTCTTGAGAAACGAGACCGGCAGGTTGATCGAGATATCGGTCGAACTTTGGTGTTCGTACAGGTAGCGCCAATCCTCCGTGGCACGCTCGATCACAAATTCCGACAAGCGCAGGAAATATGGATCGCCGTCTTCCGGGACAAAATAGGCCGGCGGGACAACGCCCCATGCCGGATGCCGCACCCGCAGCACTGCCTCGGCACCGCAGCGCACCAGCGTGCGGGCGTCGACCTTCTGCTGGTACCATAATTCGAGCCAGCCGGCGTGCAATGCCTCTGGCACGTGGATCGCCGGGCTAGGCTTTGGCTCCTCGGGCAGAAGCATGGCCACTCGCTCGCGTAACGTTCCCGCGGCGAAAGGCGTGGTGACCGGTGGCAGCATTGCGAGGCCGTATTCCCCGCCAGCTTGCCACACCGCCCTGACGATGATCGAGTCGCGGGCGCCGATGGCGAGAACCTTGCCATTGAACTTCTGGCGCACAAGGGTTTCGAGAATTTTGCTGACCTCGATTCCGTCGGCCGACACTCCGAGGACAACAAGGTCCGGAAGCTGGGTATCGAGGATTGCCCCCAGCTCGTCGGCCTTGGCGCATTCGCTCGTTACGAAGCCGAGATCTTCGAGCACGTCGACCAGGAATGCGCGAAGGTGTCTCTTGCTGTCTGCAACGCAGGCACGAGGCGTAACCCTTCGAAGGCCGAAGGTTGCGGATCTTTCCAGATCGCCGAATATTTGATGGGTCATCGCTAGTCTCCTCCTCGTGGGTGATGTCCTAGCGCTGCGCGTGGTTTCAAATATGGAGATCCTCAGCGCGCAGAATTGAATTATTCGGGTAACGTTAAACCGCGCAGCAAGAATAAAACTTTCGCAAAATCCGCATCGAAAAAGTCCGGCTGGGAACGCTGGCCGCAGCAACGCCGGCGCGGTGCAGCGAGGGCCAATCGGGCGTCCGCCGCCCGAATTTCCTTTTCGCTTGCTACCTTGGATGAAGGGGCGTATATGCCGCCCATTCGAATAATCGTTTGCCTTGTTGATCGCGCCGAACCGGCTCCACTCCCCAAGACATCGCTGAAATCGGATTAAGCCTGTGCGAATGTCGTGCGGGCACTGCGCGCTTTTGCGCATCTTGGAGAAGTAAAATGGCTACCGGAACAGTTAAATGGTTCAACGCGACAAAGGGCTTCGGCTTCATTCAGCCGGATGACGGCGGCAACGATGTGTTCGTGCATATCAGCGCCGTCGAGCGTGCAGGCATGGGCTCGCTCAATGAAGGCCAGAAGCTTTCATACGAATCGAAGCTCGACAGCCAGCGCGGCAAGACGTCAGCGGAAAATCTTCGCGCCATGTGACGCCAATCGATCGAGGATTTCCGCGGATGTACCGGGATCCCTGATCGACAGCGCTGCTTCAGCGACATGAGACCAAGGCCCGCCGGTTCGCCGGCGGGCCTTTTGCATGAGCGGGATTTGCCAGATCGGCCGCTTCTCGCGGCCTATTTCGCCTGGGCCTTGTCATGCGAGGCGAGGCCGATGGCCTTGTAGTCGTAGGTCGGATAGAATTCCGTGTGATAGCTGCCCCAGGCCGTGGTCTCCAGGATGCGATTGACCTCGCGAAGCCGGCTGGCCGGAAGCCGCAGCGTGACGACTTGTCCGATCCCCATCATCACGTACCAGCTGACGACTTCGATGCCAGCCGGTGGAAAGGCTTTGTAAAAGCCTTGCCTGTCGAGCTGCGCGTTCAGTTCGCCCAGCGGACGCGACTGGTCGTGCTTGAAGAATATGGTGAGCAGGACGGCGTTGTCGGCGGTCGGCGCCGCGTTTTCAACCGGCGCTGACGTGGGTGCCGGTGCTGTCTGCGCCCCGGCGGCTGTGCTGAAACTCAAGAAGGCCACCACCGCCGTCGTTGCGATCAGTACCCCGGTTATCCGTGAACCGGCCCTCAATGACCGGGTTGCTCGCTCCATCGTTGTCTCCTCTTTTTTTCCCAAACGCTCGATTGTGTTTGCAGGCGTGTGTCAGATAGCGATCATCGCGGATCATCGGCAGGTGTGTGCCTGACATCATCGTGGCCGATATTCTCCCGGATGTCCTCGCCGGTGTCGTCGGACATCGATCGGATCCCTCGACACCCGCGCAGTTCGGCAAGGCGGCGTTTGTCTTGCCAAATGTGAAACATGTCACATCCGCTCGCCGGCTTTGGCGCTAATCCGTGATGCGGTTGGGCCATTCCGGCACGAGGACGGATCAATGAAGACGCGGCGGATGGCATATTGGTGGTTCAGGTTCGTCGTCTCAGGGCGATTTCTCGAAAAATTCCTCGACTTGCGTCGCTCAAAGCGCTCATAACGCCGTTGGCGTCAGCGCACTCGGCGATCAAGCAACACCCCGCAGGGTAACGGTCGCGCGTCGCCGTTTCAGGCGCGAGATTTCTCGGGCCGGCCGACCAGCCTCCTGCAATAGGCGGCTCCCCCGCTCACGGCATCGCGCCCCTTCCACGCCCAATAGGTCATGCGTCCGGCAAGGGATTGGTGACTTCGCAGGCTGCGCGATCCCAGAATATGGCCGACATTTTCGGGAAACCGGCTGACCTCGGCTTCCACCAGAGTGGCGATCGCGGCCATCAGCTCGCCGAGCCGCTGGCCCCAGTCCGATTCCTTGAGCAGATCGATGCGGACACCCAGCGCGTATTCGGTGTCGTAGACATCGGCCAGAATTTCCCTGGCGACAAGAATCCGCTCATTCCTGAGAGCGAAGCGCAGCGTCGCGCGGTTGTCGTCGAGCCGGTCCAGCACCATCGAGACCGCGATTGCGTAGGGTGTGGCGGCGATGTCGGCAGCGTTCTTGCTCGGCGCAGCCTTGGTGGCGAGGCGGATCAGGTGCCAGGAAGTCTTGAGCCGCGCCGCCACCAGAGCCAGCGCGAAGGGAACCTGTTCGGCGTGGTCTTTTCTGAACGCATCCAGCAACTGTGTCACCTTGGCGACCTGGGCGTCCTCCAATCTGTCGAACTTGGCCGGCAGCGCATCGTTGAATTTTGCCAGGGCGTCGCGCGCGCGCAGCACACTGAGCATTTTGGTCAGGTCGCCATAGACTGCCTGGGAGGCCGTGTAGGTCGCGAGCTTGTTGCGGATCAGAGCGGCGGCGTCCGGGGAGCCGAGGGTGTTTTCCAGGCTTTTGACGACTTTGGTCTGAAACGTCGAAGCGGCCTGCCGGGCTTCCCGCTGCTTGTCGACGGCGATCAGATCGTTCATCTGGGTGGTATAGTCGCGCGCCATCGTCGGCAACAGATCTCGGGTGATCCATTCCCAGATCGCAGCCAGCGAACCGCGCTGTAGCCTGCCCGAATTGGCGTGCTCGGGAGCACCGTCAACGAGCAATGGTTCCAACGGGGCGAAAAAATAGCGCGCGGGATTGCTGGCCCGCTTCTGGGTCTGTCCGTTGGTGCGAAATTCCGCGCGCAGTTTTTCCATGACGGTCGCCGAACCCGGTATTTCGGCGCCGCACAGTTCCAGCCGCTCAAGCTCGGTCAAGAGATTGCTCCGCGTCGGCGGCCTCAACCGCTGCAGAAACTCCTGGATGCGATCTGGCTGTTTCATTGCAACATGATTTGCGATTAACGGACTGTTAGCAACCGGCGCATTGCCCGAAGGCATCTCGCGCGCGGGAACAATAAAAGCAGGTCGCCGTAAATTAAGTCGTAAATTGATTGCAAGGCACGCCGACCCGACCATGGCCAGGTCCGTTCACATCTTCGGCAGCCGCGGGCAACCGCCGTCAATTCGCCCGCATAGCGACATTCTTCGCTCAAGCAGCGACATCGCTCCATTCGGCTCCGTCGAAACGCCGTAACTTGCCGACCAGAGAATTAACCATGAAAGACCGCCGGCCCGCTAAAGCCGGGTGCGGCCCAGATGCGAGCCTTCAATAGGCGGAATGCCGGTCTCAAGCCGATCGGGCGAGAGCGGACTGTTCGGAAGGGGTCCGTTCGACGGCGCAGAGGCCGGGCCGGGCAACCTCGTTGCTCAGTAGAAGTCCTCGAACGCGTGAACACGGGGCGCGGGCCGCCGCATCAGGGTTTTGATCTTGGGTTCGCTTGGGACGATGGTGATGGTCCATCGCGCCGGAACGCTCGACTTGGATTCCAGCACCGATCGAACGTGACCGGTGACGGTGGCCCCGTCCGAGCTGGCGGACGCTACCCGGCCGTTGAATTGCGCGATGCGAAAACGCCGGACTTCTTTCTGGTCGGTCGTCTCGAACGTAAACATGCAGTCCTCCCTTGCTGCTGCGACTATCGCCGTCGAGTGTTAGCTGTGTATGAAAATTCGAAGCCGTAATAGTACGGCGGTGCGCACCCGACGGCGCGTTCGATGCCGGTCAAGTCGGGGCATATCCGATTGCGGCCAAACCCGTTCATGCCCTCCGGCCAGATCGGCGGAGATGCCTTTGGCGACCGCCGCGGTCGCGGCGCTATTGCCGGATGGAAAGCGCGGCCGGGCCGCTCGCAGGATGTTAGGTGGCCGCCTCTGGAAACACGGCTTCCATCTTGGTCTTCAGCGTAGCGGCGTTGAACGGCTTGACGATGTAGTTGTTGACCCCGGCCTTCTTCGCCGCAATGACGTTTTCGGTCTTCGATTCAGCGGTGATCATGATGAAGGGCGTTTGCGAAAGTTCCGGACTGGCGCGGATCTCCCTGAGCAAATCGTAGCCCGTCATCGGTTCCATGTTCCAGTCGGAAATCACCAGACCGTATTTCTTGCCCACCATCTTGGCGAGCGCGGCCGATCCATCGCTGGCATCGTCGACGTTCTCGAATCCGATCTGCTTGAGCAGATTGCGGATGATGCGGATCATGGTGTTGTAGTCGTCGACCACCAGGATCGGCATCGACAGATCGAAAGCCATGTCTCTACTCCGCACAGTTCACGGGATTGCCGGGCCCGGATGGAACCAGCGTGCGAAGGTCTTCCTCGCTCTCCGCTGCATCCCGCCCGTGGGCAATACGACAACTAGCAGCGGTCGTTGAACAGCCAGTTAATTACCGAGAGGACAGGCGTGGCCCGGGGGCCCGTCGTAGCAGGTTCCCTTGAAATCACGGCCGGCATCGCAACCCCAACGCGGTATCCTGACATCCAAACGCCTGGGTGGCGTCGGCGCGTGAATGCGATCGTGCTTGAGCCGGCAGATTGCCGGCCCATGTCGGAACAGCGTCGCCCGGAAGGTCGCGCTTTGGTCGGCCGCGGCCCGAAGAGGCCCGCACAGCGTGGGCCGGTCACGGCACCAGCGCTAGTCGGACCGCTTCAGCAATCGGTCGCATTGCGATTTGACCATCTGATAACATTCGCAGGAGGTTTCTCTCAGGGCTTCCACGTCCGCAATATGGATATGCCCCCGGCTGTAGCGAATGGTGCCGGCCTGCTGAAGCGCGTGGGCGACGATCGACACCGCGTTGCGCTGCACTCCGATCATTCGCGCGAGGAATTCCTGGGTCAGCGGCAAGGTTTCTCCGTCGCAGAGATCGCGCACGCGCAACAGCCAGCGCGACAAACGGGCTTCGACCGAGTGAGCGGCGTTGCAGGCGGCGGATTGCTGGGCTTGCGCCATCAGCGCCTGTTCATGCTTGATCAGGGTCGTTCGAAGCGCGGCGCTCCGATCTGCGGCCGCTCGAAGGTGCGCGACGTTGAGCATGAAGGCCGTACCGGGCAGCAGCACGACGGCGTCGCTCAGCGATATCTGGCTACCGAGCGCGGCCGCGGCGCCGAAAATGCTTTCGCGGCCAATCATCGCGACCTCGAGCGAATGTCCCTCCGAGAGGCTGACCGTCATTGAGATGACGCCGCTGTGCGGCAGATAGACATGCGTTTGCGTCGCGCCGGCTTCAATCACGACAGCTTCCCTGACCATTTTGGTGTGTTCGAGATGCGGGCGGAGCGTTTCAAGTTCCGCGGCAGGCAGGGATTGCAGCAGCTGATTACGCAAGGGGTCGATTGAGGGCATGCGTTTCCCATATGGCTTTCGCTCAACCGGTCGCACGGTCACCTGCACCGCGTGAGCTTGGTCAAGAATACAACCATGAGCCCGCTCGATTACACAAGTCGATAAGTTGTGTTCTGGCGGGTATACACGGTAGGGGGCAGACAGCTAGCCACATTAGGGCGGAAATGAGAATCACGCACTGATTCGCGGCGATCGAAATCATAACGCAATCAATGTGAGAGCCGGGTTGAACGCGTAAATGCGGCAGGAGAGGCCGTAATGCGACACATTCTGATCGTCG
>JBAVEE010000937.1:0-5073 GCA_049587575.1 Bradyrhizobium sp. | reverse complement strand
GATCGGATGATCAATCTGGTGGAGGACGGCGTCGATCTTGCGGTTCGAATTGGCCACCTGGCTGATTCAAGCCTGGTGGCACGTCATGTCGGCGAGATGCAGCGCATCGTGGTTGCATCTCCCCGGTACCTCAAGGCCCATGGCGAACCGAAAACGCCCGAGGAGATCTCATTGCATCAGACCATCCAGTTCGGCGCGATGACCGCGGGGCCGGACTGGCGTTTTGTCAGGGATGGAAGCGAGATCCGCGTCGCGCCGGTGCCGCGCTTTACCACCAACAGCGCCGACGCCGCGATCCAATATGCCGCGCAGGGTGGCGGCCTGACGCGGGTGTTGGCCTATCAGGCGGCGGATGCGATCAAGCGCGGCCGGCTGAAAATCGTGCTGGCGAGGTTCGCGCTACCCGCGCTGCCGATCCACATCGTCTATCCGACATCGCGGCTGTTGTCGGCGAAGGTGCGCACCTTCATCGATCTCGTGATCGATATCAGCGACTGGCATTTTGGGTGATTTGACCTGTCGTCCCGGGGCGATGCGAAGCGTCGAACCTCAGATGTGCACTTGCATACCGGGAACCTAATACGGCAGGCCGACGTAGTTTTCCGACAGCGATGCCGACGCCGCTTTCGAGTTGACGAGATAGTCCAGCTCGGCAAGCTGGATCTTCGCGCCAAAGCCCTCGGTGTCGGGAAAGCGGTGCAGCATCGCGGTCATCCACCACGAAAAACGAACCGCCTTCCAGACCCGCGCCAACGCCTTTTCGGAGTAGCCATCGATCCCGGCTGAGGATTTCTCGTCGTAGAATTCACGTAACGCCTGCGAAAGGTAACGCACGTCGCTGGCGGCGAGGTTCAGCCCCTTGGCGCCGGTCGGCGGCACGATATGGGCGGCGTCGCCGGCGAGAAACATCCGCCCGAACCGCATCGGCTCGGCGACAAAACTGCGCAAGGGCGCGATGCTCTTTTCGATCGATGGACCGGTGACCAGCTTGTCCGCCGCCTCCCGATCCAGCCGGCGCTTCAGTTCATCCCAGAACCTGTCGTCCGGCCATTGATCGATGTGATCGTCGAGGCTGCATTGCACGTAGTAGCGGCTGCGGCGCATCGAGCGCATGGTGCAAAGGGCAAATCCCCTCGCATGGTTGGAATAGATCAGCTCATGGCTGACCGGCGGGGTCTCTGACAGGATCCCGAGCCAGCCGAACGGATAGACCCGTTCGAATGTCTCGATCGCGGACGGCTTGACGCTGGCGCGGCTGACGCCATGGAAACCGTCGCAACCGGCGATGAAGTCGCAGGCGATCTCGTGGGTGGTACCGTCCGCGACATAGGTGACGCGGGGATGATCGGTGTCGAAATCATGCGGCTTGACGTCGGCGGCTTCATAGATCGTGGTCAGACCGGCCGCGCGCCGCCCATTCATCAGGTCGAGCGTCACTTCGGTCTGGCCGTAGATCATCATCGTCTTGCCGGTGGCCGCCTTCAGATCAATCCGATGACGGCTGCCTGCGAAGGCGAGCTCGATGCCGCCATGGACGAGGCCCTCGCGGTGAGCGCGCGCGCCGGCGCCGGCTTCGTCGAGGAGGTCGACCGTTCCTTCCTCAAGAAGGCCGGCGCGAATCCGGCTGAGCACATAGTCCGGCGTGTGGCGTTCCAGAATAACGTTGTCGATTCCGTAAGTGTGAAGCAGCTGCCCCAGCAGCAATCCCGCCGGCCCCGCGCCAATGATTGCTACTTTTGTCCGCAACACTTGCTCCCTTGAATATTATAGGCTTGAAACGGCTGCCTCGCGGACGTGACCGCTTGCCATGATAATTATATCATATAACAATATCTGCAAAGGGCCATCGAAGCCCTGCTGCCGGAAGGGGAGAAAATGTCGATGAGGAAAACGCTACTGGCGCTGCTGCTGGCCGCCAGCGTGTCGCCCGCGTTCGGGCAGGAGAAGACCTTCGAACTGAAACTGTCGCACTGGGTGCCGGCCTCGCATCCGCTGCAAAAGGCGCTGGAGGACTGGGGCGCCGCGGTCGAGAAGGAATCCGGCGGCACGATCAAATACAAGGTCTATCCCGCGCAGCAGCTCGGCAAGGCCTTCGACCACTACGACATGGCGCGCGACGGTATCGCCGACGTCACTTACATCAACCCGGGCTATCAGCCCGGCCGTTTCCCGATTATCGGCGCCGGCGAACTTCCCTTCCTGATGTCGGACGCCAAGGGCGGCTCGATGGGGCTCGATGCCTGGTACCGGAAATACGCCGAGAAGGAGATGAAGGACGTCAAGTTCTGCCTGGCCTTCATTCACGCGCCGTCGTCGTTCCACTCGCGCACGAAGAAAATCGTGGTGCCCGACGACGTCAAGGGCATGAAGATCCGCCCCGCCGACGCCACCATCGCGAATTTCGTGACGCTGCTCGGCGGCACCAATGTGCAGTCCTCGGCGCCGGAAGTTCGCGACATCATCGAGCGCGGCGTCGCCGACGCCGTCACCTTCCCGTGGGGATCGCTGGTGCTGTTCGGCATTGACAAGGTGACGAAATATCACATGGACGCGCCGCTCTACGTCACGACGTTCGCCTTCGTCATGAACAAGGACAAGTACAACCAGATGTCCGACCGGCAGAAAAAGGCGATCGACGACAACTGCAACACCGAAGCCGCCGGCCGCGTCGGCGAACCCTGGGGCAAATTCGAAGACGCCGGCCTCGACAAGGTGAAGGCCGAGCCAGGTCAGGAAGTCTACGCACTGACGCCGGAGCAAACCGCGCTGTGGAAGAAGGCGTCCGAGCCGCTGATCAAGACATGGGCCGACAGCGTCAGGAAGGCCGGGACCGATCCCGACGCAGCAATGGCCGAACTGCGCGCCTCTCTCGCCAAGTA
Source organism: Bradyrhizobium sp. (assembly GCA_049587575.1). GTDB lineage: Bacteria > Pseudomonadota > Alphaproteobacteria > Rhizobiales > Xanthobacteraceae > Bradyrhizobium. The sequence continues at coordinate 2,194 of JBAVEE010000937.1, read as the reverse complement.
TCACGCCCTGACGCAGTAACAACCCTCTGCATGTTTGCACGGCGGCAGAAATCCTCGTCCCCGCCGTGCTCCCGTCTTGCAATCCCGAAAGCCGTCTGGAGCGGACATGAAGCGCAGGTCTATGGATCGTTTCATCGACACGATCGAATGGATTGCGGCCGGCTTTGTCGGCATCGTCGCCGCCAACATCTTCATCGCGGTTCTCCTGCGCAATCTCTTCAACTATTCGATCCCGGACTCCTTCGATATCGGACGCCTGCTGCTCGGCATCCTGATCTTCTGGGGCATTGCCGCCACCAGCTATCGCGGCACCCACATCACCGTCGACCTGATCTGGGGCAATGTCGGCCCGAAATACCAGCGCATGATCGACGTGTTCGCGACGCTGGTTCTGCTGTTCGTGGTGAGCGTGCAGACCTGGACGCTGTTCGACAAGGTGCGGGGCACCTATAACGACAATGTCACGACATTCGATATGCATATGCCGACCTGGCCGTTCTTCGCGGTCGCGTGGGCCGGCGACGTTTCCGCGGTTCTTCTGATCGCGATCCGCACCTGGCGCCTGATCTTCCACCCCGAAGAGATGCACGACCCCAAGATCGCGGCCACGGAGTGAGGGCGGCATGAGCACCGATGCCGTCGCCGTACTGGGATTCGTCGCGTTGTTCGCGCTGATGTTGCTGCGCGTGCCGGTCGGCATGGCGATGGGCCTCGTCGGCGTCTCCGGCTTCGGTTATCTGGTCGGCGGCACGCCGGCGCTGAAACTGGTCGGCCAGACCTCGATGCGCACCGTGACCGACTATACTTTCGGCGTCATTCCGATGTTCCTGCTGATGGGAACCTTCGTCAGCAATTCCGGCATGAGCCGCGATCTGTTCCGCGCCGCCAACGGCTTCGTCGGCCATCTGCGCGGCGGCCTCGGGATTGCCACGGTTGCGGCGTGCGGCGGCTTTGCCGCGATCTGCGGCTCGTCGGTGGCGACCGCGGCGACGTTTTCGGCGGTGGCCTATCCGGAAATGCGCCGCTTCGGCTATCCGCAATCCTTCGCCACCGGCGTGATCGCGGCCGGCGGCACGTTAGGGGCCATGCTGCCGCCTTCGACCGTGCTCGCGGTCTACGGCATCATCACCGAGCAGGACATCGGCAAGTTGTTCATGGCCGGCATCATTCCCGGCCTGCTCGCGATGACCATGTACATGATCACCATCGCGCTGATCGGTTATTTCCGGCCGGGCTTTTTGCCCAAGGGGGTGTCCACGACATGGCGCGAGCGCTTCGCGGGCCTGAAGGAGATCTGGGCGCCGGCGCTGCTGTTCGTGTTTGTCATTGGCGGACTTTACGGTCTGCCATTCCTGCCGCGCTTCACCCCGACCGAAGCCGGCGGCGTCGGCGCCACCGGCGCGTTCCTGATCGGCGTGCTCACCGGGCGGTTGGACAAGGACAAGATCCTCGCCTCGCTGCTGCAGGCGACCCGCACCGCGGCCGCGGTGTTCACGGTGCTGATCGGCGCCCTGATCTTCGGATATTTCCTCACGGTGACGCAGACCCCGCAAAAGGTCACGGAATTCCTCACCGGGCTTGGGTTGGGCAGCTACGGCGTCCTCGCCGTCATCATGGTGATGTATCTGGTGCTCGGCTGCCTGATGGACGCGATGGCGATGATCATTTTGACGGTGCCGATCATCTTTCCGGTGATCTCCCATCTCGGCTTCGACCCGATCTGGTTCGGCGTGATCATCGTGATGACGGTGGAACTCGGCCTCATCCATCCGCCGGTCGGGATGAATGTCTTCGTGATCAAAAGCGTCGTCAAGGACGTATCCTTCACCACGATCTTCAAGGGGGTGATCCCGTTCGTGGCGACGGATATCCTCCGGCTGGTCATTCTGATTGCATTTCCGTTGCTGGCGACCTGGTTGCCGCAACACATGATGGTTCGCTAAGCCTCGTCCCTGCGAGCAGGAAGGTTGGGTTGATCGATGGAGCCCGCGCTTCAAACCAGATACGTCTTCACCATCACCGCGCAGATCGGCGGCGTGACATCCGCCGGCGATATCGGCACCGGCGTGCGCCGGATCATCCCGGTCACCGGCGGCGAGGTGAAGGGCAAGGACGTCAATGGCAAGGTCTGCGCGTTCGGCGCCGACTTCCAGATCATCCGGCCCAACGAGCTGATCGAGCTGGAGGCGAAATA
>JBAVEE010000936.1:0-3199 GCA_049587575.1 Bradyrhizobium sp. | reverse complement strand
CGGCTGATCTTGGCTGACCTCAATGCGCAGTTGATCCTGGACTTTCTCGACCATCTAGAGAAGGAGCGGAGTAACGGTGTGCGCACGCGCAACGCCCGCCTGGCGGCGCTTCGCTCCTTCCTTAAGTATGCCGCCCACTACGACCTGACCGCGCTCCTCGTCATCGAACAGGTGCTGGCCATTCCGATGAAACGGTTCGACCGGCCGGTCCTGGGATTTCTGTCACGCGAGGAGATGCAGGCAATCCTTGACGCGCCGGATGCGCAGACCTGGGCGGGTGAGCGGGATCGCGCGCTGTTCAGCCTGATGTACAACACCGGCGCCCGCGTGTCTGAAGCCATCAGCCTGCGTGTCGGCGACGTCATCGTCGACGGCGCGGCGGTTGCGTACCTGCATGGCAAGGGGCGCAAAGACCGCAGCGTGCCGCTCTGGCGTAGGACCGCCAAGATGATCCACAATTGGAAGCGCCGGTTGAACTGCACGGGCGAGCAGGACTTCCTGTTTCCGAACCGGGGCGGAGGGTGCATGGCCCGTTCAAACGTCACCCAGCGCTTTGAACTTGCGGTATCGACCGCCGCGGAACGTTACCCGCAACTCGCGCGCCGCTCGATTTCGCCTCACACCATCCGTCACACTACGGCAATGCATCTCCTGCAGTCCGGCGTCGATATCAGCGTCATCGCCCTATGGCTCGGTCATGAGAGCCCCGCCACGACGCACATGTACCTTCAGGCAGACCTCGCGATGAAGGAGCGCACGCTCAACCGGCTGCAGCCCATGACGGCCAGTCAAGGCCGGTATCGGCCGCCCGACCAGCTCATGCAGTTCCTGATGAGCCTTTGAAATTATGCGCAGTTCGCCAGCCGGAAGTCGTCCGAGAATCCGATGGCTATAAGCTCCTGTTCCTGCGAGCTGCGCATAATCACGAGGTGTGCATAATCCCGCTTGGACGAACCCGCTCCGCGGGAGGGAGTCCGCGTCGAGCGTGTGGTATCCCCCTTGAAGCCAGCCCGTGTCTCTGACTCCGGCACCACCCGTACAGCGACGTAATCCACCCCATTTCAGAAGCGCTTGTCCTTGGCAAGATGGGTTGCTGCCCGCGCGCAGCGTCCCTCTTGTCAAGGAGTTCCCTATGACCACGCTTCGGTTACGCATGATGGAAGACATGCAGGTCCGCAACCTGTCGCAACATACGCAGGATTCGTATTTGCTCCAGGTTTCGCAGTTCGCCCGGCATTTCGCCAAATCGCCGGCTTTGCTCGGCCCGGAGGATATCCGCGCCTATCAGGTCTATCTAACGAACGAGAAGAAGCTGGCGCCAGGTTCGATACAGGTGACCGTCGCAGCGCTTCGGTTTCTCTACCGCGTCACGCTTGGCTTCGATTGGGATTTCGACCAGACCATTCCGTGCCCAAAGGCGCCAAAGACACTGGCCGTCATTCTCAGTCCCGAGGAGGTGATGCATTTCCTTGGCTGTATTGAGAGCCTCAAACACCAGGCGATCCTGACGACATGCTATGCCGCAGGCCTACGTATTTCCGAGGCGACCCGGCTGAAGCCTGAGGCTGTCGATCGCCAGCGCATGGTGCTGCGCGTGGAGCAGGGTAAGGGACAGAAAGACCGCTACGTCATGTTGTCGGCCAGGTTGCTGGAGGTGCTGGCGGACTATTGGCGCGCCGTGCGACCAACCGGGGCATGGATGTTTCCCGGCGCCGTTGCTGGAGAACCGATATCGACACACGCCGTGAGTGCCACCTGCCGCCAGGCACATCGGCTGTCGAAACTCTCCAAACCGGTAACACCTCATTCCCTGCGGCACGCATTTGCGGTGCACCTGCTCGAGGCTGGAACCGATCTCCGCACCATCCAGCTCCTGCTCGGCCATCGCAGCCTATCGACGACCGCTCAATATCTGCGGATCGCCACCAACAAAGTCTGTGCGGCGACCAGCCCGCTTGAACTGCTGCCGCGTCCGATCCCCAAGGCTTCCTCGCCGCCAAAGCGCGAACATTTTTGACGGCCAGCCTCATGGGCCGCTCGGGTCCGGAGGTCGCGGATATATTCCGTCGCTACGGTGCTGCCTGGCGAGAGCAGCGCTGGGCCTCGCTATCGACCGAACGACGCGCCGCCATGACGGCCATCGAGCGCTGCCGAACGTCGGCGCTCGGAGGCCATGTCGAACAGTGCGACCGCTGTGGCGAACACCGGATCGCTTACAACAGCTGCCGGTCCCGCAGTTGCCCCAAGTGCCAGTGGCTCGCCCGAGCAGAATGGATCGAGGCTCGGCGTGAGGAGCTTCTCGACACTCAGTATTTCCATGTCGTCTTCACCGTTCCCAACGAGATCGCTGCGATTGCCTTCCAGAATGCCAGCACGGTCTACAAGATCCTGTTCCAGGCGGCCGCCGAGACGTTGCGCACCATCGCTGCCGATCCGCGACATCTCGGCGCGGAGATCGGGTTTTTCTCGGTGCTTCACACCTGGGGTCAGAACCTCAGCTATCATCCCCATCTCCACTGCGTTGTGCCCGGCGGCGGCCTGTCGCCAGACGGGAGCCGCTGGATTTCGTGCCGTCCCGGCTTCTTCCTACCCGTCGCCGTACTCTCCCGACTCTTCCGGCGACTGTTCCTCGAAGGTCTGCAAAAGGCATTCGATGCTGGCGGGTTGCGATTCTTTTCGTCATTAGAACCGCTGCACGATCCCGTCGCATTCCGGCGCCATCTGGATCCCGCCCGCCAGGTCAACTGGGTGGTCTATGCCAAGCCACCCTTCGCCGGCGCTGAGCAGGTTCTGGAATATGTCGGACGCTATACACACCGGGTGGCAATCGCCAACAACCGGATCGTCGATATCGAGGATGGCAAAGTACACTTCCGATGGAAGGACTATCGTAACGAGAACCGGCAAAAAGTGATGACGCTCGATGCCGGGGAGTTCATCCGGCGTTTCCTCATCCATGTCCTGCCCGAGGGATTGCAGCGCATCCGCTATTACGGTTTCATGGGTAACCGCTACCGCAAGCAAAAGCTCGCCCGATGCCGCGAATTGCTCGGAATGAAGCAGTCCGATACGCCGGCAAAACCGAAGGAACGGCGCGATTATCGCGATAAGGTCGAAGAACTGACCGGCATTTCCCTTCGGGAATGTCCCTTTTGCCATCAAGGACAGATGGTGTGCATAGAGGTGCTCGCACCTGCTG
>JBAVEE010000935.1:0-1770 GCA_049587575.1 Bradyrhizobium sp. | reverse complement strand
GGAATCGCCCTTGAGCAGGCCGGCGTCGCGCAGCAGCGTCTCGATCTTTTCCATGCCGGCTTCGGTCAGCGTTACCGTGCGCTGCTTCTCGTCGACCTCATAATCGGTCTTGTCGAGGCTGGGAAGGAAGGTGTCGATGGTGTTGTAGAACTCCGAACGATCGTCGAGCGGTCCGGAAATGATCAACGGCGTGCGCGCCTCGTCGATCAGGATCGAGTCGACTTCGTCGACGATGGCGTAGAAGTGCCCGCGCTGGACCATGTCCTCGAGCCGGTACTTCATGTTGTCGCGCAGATAGTCGAAGCCGTATTCGTTGTTGGTGCCGTAGGTGATGTCGCGCGCATAGGCTTCCTTGCGCTCGGAATCGTCGAGGCCGTGGACGATGACCCCGGTGGTCATGCCGAGGAAGCCGTAGATCTGGCCCATCCATTCGGAGTCGCGCCGGGCGAGATAGTCGTTGACGGTGACGACGTGGACGCCCTTGCCGGCCAGCGCGTTGAGGTAGACCGCCAGCGTTGCGACCAGCGTCTTGCCTTCGCCGGTCTTCATCTCGGCGATATCGCCTTCGTGCAGCACCATGCCGCCGATCAGCTGCACGTCGAAATGCCGCTGGCCGAGCGTGCGCTTGGCCGCCTCGCGGACGGTGGCAAAGGCCGGAACCAGAATGTCGTCCAGCGTCGTGCCGTCCGCGAGCTGCTTGCGGAATTCGACGGTGCGCGCCTTCAGCGCCTCGTCCGACAGCGCCGATATTTCCGGCTCCAGCGCGTTGATGGCATCGACGCGGGCCTGATACCCCTTGATCCGCCGATCATTGGCGGAACCGAAAAACTTGCGGGCGAGCGCGCCGATCATGCCAAATTCCTGTTTTTGCGGTCGGCGAAGCTGCCGTGACGTGGTCCACCCGGTTGCCTATCAACTCATCGTGACGCATCGCGGGTCGGCCCCCAGCCGGGGATCATCCGCCAAATGAGTGGGAATTCAGCAATCCAAGGCTCAACAGCCAAAAACGCAGCAAAACACGCTCTATCGCCATTGACTTAGGTTTTGCAGAGATATGGCTGGGCCAGAGCCTTGTCAACGGCGGCCAGCGCCGCCAATTCGAAGCCCCTTGAGCGGTTGCGGCACGCTGGTGCCCGCTTATTTCCGAATCCCGTTAGGCGGGTACCGCAATCGATTACGAATTTCGGAAAGGGACCCTCAACCTGTCAAGGATTTCATCATTTCGACAGACTTTTCGCGTTGCCAAGGCCACATGATTGGGCGAGTGTCGCGCGGCTCCGAACAGCCTTACTGTCCTACACCGCCACACGGCTTTGAAGATAAGGATTTTCCATGACCAGGTCGTCACCCGAAGTGACATTCGGCACGCGCGCCCGCCTCGCTCTTGCTACCACCGGCTGTCTCGCGATGGTTTTGCTCGCCGGCCTGCCGGCCCGCGCCGATGATGCAGCCAACCCCGTGCTCGCCAAGGTGAACGGCGCTGAAATCCGCCAGAGCGACGTCACGCTTGCCGAGGAGGAACTCGGGCCCAGCCTCGCCCAGATGGACCCCGCGACCAAGAAAGAAAACGTCTTGGCGTTCCTGATCGACATGAAGATTGTCGCCAAGGCTGCCGAAGCCCAGAAAATCGAGGACCGCGAGGACTTCAAGGCCCGTCTCGCCTTCACCCGCAGCCGACTCCTGATGGACAGTTTGCTGGCGGTCGAAGGCAAGGCCGCGACCACCGATGAAGCCATGAAGAAGGTCTATGAGGACGCCTCCAAGCAGATC
>JBAVEE010000934.1:0-2584 GCA_049587575.1 Bradyrhizobium sp. | reverse complement strand
TGGGCGTCTTGCCGATCTTCGCCTCGGCGAAGCCAAGCAACAATCGGAAGGTGTCTCGGTAGGCGGCGATGGTGCGAGAGCTGACGGCTCGCTGATTGCCCAGATGCTCGACAAAAAAGCGTTGAAGCAGGATGGGGAAGGACGGTGTCGGGTTGGGATCAGACATGATGTCCCTCTCCGACGTTTGCTGCGAAAAGCTCGAAACGCTTGCCAGAGACCGCCATGAGTTCTGGGACGCCGGTCAGGTACCAATAGGTATCGGAGATCTTGGCGTGGCCGACGTAGGTCGAGAGCGCCGCCATGGCGTTGTCGATATCGGCGCCATGCTCGTGCCAGAGCTGAACGCGGCGACAGATGAAGGTGTGGCGCAGGTCATGGATGCGCACCTCGCCATGGCCACCCCGCGCGGTCCAACCGAGGTCGGTGCGAAGCTTCTGGAAAACCTTATTGAGCCTCCGCTTCGCGATGAAACCGCCCGTTGAGGACAGGAACAGCGGTGAGTCCTTGGAGAGCGCGCCATGACGCGCCCGAACCGCCAGATAGCACCGCAGCGCGGCGACGACGGTGGCGTGTATGGGCACATGCCTGGACTTGCGGAACTTCGTGTTCCGAACCGTAAGGACCGCTCCGGCGAGATCTACATCGCCGCAGTGCAGGTCGAGTGCTTCCGATCGGCGCAGCCCCGTAGCAGCGATCAGCCCGAAGATCGTCGCATAGGTCGCCGGACGCAATCCGCCCTCGGGGGCCAGCCGCGAAGCGGCGGCAACAAGGTCGCAGATCTCCTGCTCTGAATAGATGTGCGGCGCAAGGCGGCGGTGTGAACGACCAAAGATCGCGGTCTGGGGGAACTCGGTGTCGGGATCGAGCCGCGTCAGATACCTTGCGAACGGACGAAGGACCTCGAGGCGCCGGGCCCAGGAGAACGGGCTGGCCTGTTTGGCCTGACCCCGCACCCAGTTCAGAACGATACCGTTGGTGAGCCGGCAGCTATGGCCGTGTTGGTCGGCGAACAGGGCGAAGGCGGTGATGTAATGGCCCTCCATCCTGAGCTTGAAACCGAGGGCGCGGCGCTCGGACAAATAGTCCTTAGCCAGCGAGAGCATCGTGCGCGCGCCGGTCATTGCGCGCTCCTTGGCCAGGGCAGCGCCACGGCGGCAAGGTTGGTCAGATCGACCTTTGCATAGATGGCGGACGTGTCGAGGCTTCGATGCCGCAAGATGTCCGCAATCTCCTTCATCGGCGCGCCGGCGCGCAGAAGTCGACTGGCCGCGCTGTGGCGGAGAATGTGGACACCAGTTCGCGTCCATCCACATCTTTGGTAGCCGGCCAGCACTGCGCGTTTGACGCTCTTGGTCGTGATCGGTTCATCGTAGGGTGCGACGTGGCGAACAAATATGGCTCGGTTCGACGTCGCGGGCCGCTCCTCGCGCAGATAGGCTGCAATCGCCGCTCCCGTTGCGGGCGGCAGGGGCAGAGCATCAGTCCGTCGGCTCTTGGTGCCGACAAGGTTGATTGTGCCATTGGCCCAGTCGATGCCGTCAAGCTGCAACTTGACGACTTCGCCGGATCGCAGGCCGAGATCGATCAGACACCGCACCATCGCATAAGCCCGCAGGCGCGACGGGAACGACTGATCAAACGAACTCAGCAGTTCGTCGATCTCGGTGTCGGTCAGCACCTCTGGCAATGAGGCCAACCGCCAGCGTGCGACCCGGGGAATTGCGGCCTTCAGTTCGTTCGTCCGGTCGCCGGACATGCTGCGAAAGCGGAGATAACAGGCAATGGTGACGCCGATCGCGGCGACGGCGGCGGGGCCTCGCCCCTGTTCGCCAAGGATGAAGCGGCGGATGGATGTGGTCTTGACTGTCGTCATGGAGATGGGCCGCTCGCCGAAATGCTCGACAAGAAACTCCCCGACCACTCTGCAACGCCGCCGACGGGTGCTCTCCGCCAAACCCCAGACGTCGCGCATATGGGTATCGAAGCGCGTCAACTCCCCTTCGATAGCGGAATTGCGGGCCGGATACTGCAGCGCCACGCCGCAGGCTTCGAGTACCTCCAGAAGATGGCCCAGCGCCGCCTGCAACTCGTGGTGAAAACGGCGGACCGGGTCGGGGCAGGCACACGCCGGCAGGTGTTCCGAGAGAAAACGCATAACGGCGCCCTGGCCGATCGCTTCCAGGTCATACCCCTCCTGGCTCAGCCAATGGGCGAAGTGCGCGACGCAGCGCAGATAGGCGCGTTGAGTGTTTGGTGCATATCGCCTTCGCTGCAACTGTTCCGCGTAGTGCGAAACGTAGGGCCGAAGAATACTGCCCTCCAGCCAGGCGCGGGGCTGTGGCTGAATGATAATCACGTTTTGCATGCTGATCTCCTACCGAGTTGATTGGGCTCGGAAGGAAACATGAAACATCAGGATTATGCAGACCGCATTGCTCTAATGCCGGCCACCATCTCTCTGATCTGCCGCAGAAAATTGACTGACTGCCCCGGCGAGCTGCGCATAATCACGAGGTGTGCATAATAGAGAGCGTTTTTAGATTGGCGGCGTGGCACCGAAGCTTCAACGTGCGCGCCTGTGAGT
>JBAVEE010000933.1:0-11219 GCA_049587575.1 Bradyrhizobium sp. | reverse complement strand
AGGAAACACCGCGTGCGTGGTGATCGGTCCGCATTCTTCCTGGCTAAACTGCTTCCACTTGCGACCCTTCAGCTTGCCGGCGAGTTCAGCGCTCAGATATTTCAGGCCGCATCCCACAACCGTTGGCCCGGGTTTTATGACAGCTGCCTGGGACGTAGGGTTGGGCGGTGAAGAGATCGCCGGCGGCGATTGGTCATGCGGCCCCTTCGAATCCGGGAGCGGTGTCGTTGCGGACACCGCCGGCGCTGCGGATGCCGCGGGCGCTTCAGCCTGGGCAAGCAGGCCGGCACTTGCCCTGTCCAAATCTGGCAGGGCGTCGCTGTTGTTCAGACGAACGCTGAAATCCCGCACGACAGCCGCGATTGATCGCGGGTCGTTTCCCGGATCATTGGGCTGCGATACGTTTTGATAGACCGGATTGCCGGCCGCCAACGCCGCACAGCCGTTCAGCGCCATCGAGGCTGTCTGGGAAAATACCATAAGCCCGACCGAGGCCGTTATTTTCCAGCAAATTTTTACCATACCCCGCCTCGTAAAATCGACGACTCGCACCCGGCGATCGTGCTCAGCCTTTGTGCGGCTCCTGCCGACCAACAGGCCCGGGCAAGGTCAGCCCGGGCCTGCCACCGAATCGAAAGACGCTTACCCCTTCAGCTTCTTGTTGCACTCGCTGTAGTAGCCGCCGCCCTTCTGGATCCATTTCATGCCGCCATTGGCATTCGTTGCCTTGTTGGCTTTGTATTGATCGACACAGGTGTGCATCCGGGCTTTGCCGGCGCTCTCCTTGGCGTATTTCGGATCCACCGCGATCGGGAATATCGCGGGGCCGCTTGGTCCCGGTGCTGCGGCTGGCGCTGCTTCCGGCTTTCTCGGCTTGGCTTCCGCCGCCTTGGGCGCCGCCGGAGCGGCGGCGGGTGCAGCGACGGCGTCGGCTCCGCATTCGGACTTGCGGAAATCATTCCATTTCTGGCCGTTGAGCGTGCCGGCGGCCTTGGCGGCCTGATATTTCGCACTGCATTCCTGCGAGGTCAGGGCTTGCGCCGGCGCGGTAGCCGCGAATGCGGCAAACCCCGACACCACAACTGCGCACAATAATTTGGTTCTAATGGTCATCCTTGGTCTCCTTGGGGCATGGCTATCTTGAGGCGCCCATCCTAGCGTAGCGAAAGCGGGTGACAACGGCCATCCGCCGCTGCACAAAAATATCGCGCCGCGAAACACCGGCGGGGCTGGCTTCATTCATCCACGGTTCAGCATCGCGGCGCGACGTTGCGCCCCTCTTCAACCCGAGGTGCTCCCATGATGAAGATATCTTCCCGCGCCGCCGCGACCGCCTTTGCGTCCCTGCTGCTGATGAGTTCGGCGTTCGCGCAAACCCCCGCGCCGGCCGCGAAAGCCGGAACGAAGGCACCCGTGGTTCACAGCGCGGCCTCGCTGGAATGTTCCAAGGAGGCGGATGCCAAGGGCCTTCACGGCAAGGAGCGCAAGAAATTCCGTTCCGAATGCAAGAAGGCCGCGGCGGAAAAGAAGTGATCTAGCCCGATCGTCACCCATCCTCCCCCGCAAGGAGGAGGATGGGATATGGCCGCCGATTTGATCCCCTCCCGGACTGCACTGGTGTGCACGAAGCGGGCAGCAAATCGATGTTGCCTTTTCAAAGCGCATTGCTGCAGTTGCGTCGGCGCATTTGTCGCCTGCTCACGGATTTGCCATAAGACGGCGTGAGCCAGATATTTGCATCGATGGCATTTGCCGTCCCCAGCCGCACCAAGACGCTCAACGTGCTTGAGACGCTCGCCATCGGCGCCGCTGGCGGCACGCTGTTCCTCTGGGCAAATCTTCCGGGAGGACTGATTTCCGGGTCCATGATCGCGGTCGGCGCCGCCGCGCTTGCCGGACGGCCGCTCAGCGTCCCGCCTCACATCACTCAGGCATTGCTGGTCTTGCTCGGGATTTCGCTGGGTTCGGTGGTGTCCAGGCAATTGATTCAGCATGTCGGCGCCTATCCTCTGACCATCGGCCTGCTGGCGCTGGCGACGTTCTGCTCAACCCTCGGCTCCAGCCTCTATTTGCAACGCGTCCATGGCTGGGATCGCACCTCGGCATTTCTCGCCGGCAGCCCCGGCGCGCTGTCGCAGATCACCATTCTCGCCGTCGAACGTGGCGCGGACCTGCCGGCGATCGCGGTGGTGCAGACCATGCGCGTAATCATGCTTACCGCGGCGCTGCCGCTGATATTGGCAATGACGGGGGTTGCGTCCGCGTCCTCGCCGGCGCTTCCGATGGTGTCCGCCGCGCCGCTTGGGCTGCTCGCGCTGGCCGCCGCGTCGCTGGCGGTTGCCCTGTTGCTGCGGCTGGTCAAATTCCCGGCGAGCTGGATGTTCGGCGCGATGATCGGCTCGAGCGTGCTGCATGGAGCCGGACTGATCGAAGGCGGCCTGCCGCCCTGGATGCGAGGGGTCGCGCTGGTCGGGATCGGCACGCTGATCGGTTCGCGCTTCGCCCGCATGAAGACGAAGACGCTTTTCAGTCATGTCCATGCGGCGCTGGGGTCTTTCGCCATCGCCATCGCCATATCGGCGATCTTTGTCGCGGTGATTGCGCTGACCACCCAGGTGCGGCTCGCCGACACCATCGTCGCGTTCGCGCCGGGAGCGATGGACGCCATGCTGGCGCTGGCGCTGACCCTGCATATCGACCCGATCTTCGTCGGCGCCCATCATTTGTCGCGCTTCTTGTTCGTCACGATCGCGACGCCCGGCATCGTCCATCTGTTCGGACGGCCGCAGGAAGACGTCGACGACTAGCTTCGCCCGGCGGACTTGACGAGGCCCCATGCCGCGATGGCGGCCATCAGAAGCGAAATCAGCACGTTGTAGCCGGCCAGCGACAGGCCGAGGAAGCGCCACTGCACCTCGTCGCAACGGATCACCTTGACGGTATCGAGACGCTGCAGCAGGCTGCCGGCGCTGCCGAGATTGCCGATCGGGCCGGTGCAATCGGTCGGCCCCTGCCAGAACTGCCACTCGACGCCGGCATGATAGGTGCCGAGCACGGCATTGCCGAGTGCGGCAACCGCAAGAACGGCGAGCCCGGCCAGCAGCACGCGACGCGGGGCATCCCTGCCCGCGGCCAGCACCGTCAACACGCCGAGCGGGATCGCGAGATAATAGGCATAGCGCTGCTCGAGGCAGAGCGGACAGGGGCGGATATCCAGCACCAGCTGGAAGAACCAGGCTCCCGCCAGCGTCGCCGCCGCGATGGCGGTGATCGCCAGCGCCGCGATCCGCGCCGGATGGGCGTCGTTGCGCGCAGGCGCGCGGTTTGCGGTAGCATCAAACGTCACGTTGGTCTCCCCGTGTGCAAGCCTCCTATCCCGTGCGGGTGTCGCTGTCGAGGCATGGCCCGGTCACAGCGGAGTGTTTCGCCGGGCGATGACGCGGTAAAAACCAGCCATTCGGCGCCGATGCCCTGCCGACGTCGGCGCCCTCGGGCAGCGTTCGAGGCATGCCGGCGGCGCTTCGGTTCAAACCGGCGGTTCGCGGGTTGACCGGCAGTCGCCGCCCGCTATATTCCGCCGGCTTCGCGACGCTGGCCTTTTGGCGGGCTCCCGAAGGCCCCTGTGGCGGAATTGGTAGACGCGCTCGACTCAAAATCGAGTTCCGCAAGGAGTGCTGGTTCGATTCCGGCCAGGGGCACCAGCGCCATCTCCGTCGCGTTAGGCTGAGTGCCAGGCTAGTATTCTCCGCCTGACACGGGTTCGTTCGAACCGGTCCGGTTGTTGCGCTCCTGACCTGCCTTCTGCAGATAGGCGACGAGATCGCGTCGGGACGGAGTGTCGAGCACGCGAACCGGCATGCGTGCGCCGGGCACGAATTTCCTGGGGTCGGCCAGCCACTGATTGAGATTGTCCGTAGACCAGGTGAGACCGGCACTCTTCAGCGCCGGCGAATAATGGTAGCCGGCAACGGAGCCGGCCTTGCGCCCGAACACGCCGCCCAGCATGGGTCCGGTCTTGTTGCCGTCCAACGCGTGACAAGCAGTGCAGCGTTCGGAAAAAAGCTGCTCCCCATGGACTGCATCCGGCGCGGCGTCGGCCTCGAACCGCGAAAGATTCTTGGCCTGAGCGGGGTTTACCGAGCGCAACAACGTATAGCTGAGCGTGATCGTGTCGAGGTGCGCGTTGTCGGAATCTTTCGCAAATGCCGGATCGACAAAGAACACGACGGGCATTTCGACTTTCTGATGCGGGTCGAGGCGCTCCTCGTTGAAACAGAAGCATTGAATCTTGTTGAAATAGATGCCGCTCGTCTCCGGCGTGACGTTGAACGTGGCGTGCGCGACGATCGACTCGTTGCTGAGATTCTCGGCTGTGAAGAATACGAGCTTTTGTTCGCCGAGGTGAACTGTCACCGAGCGCTGCTCCGGTTCGAACCGCCACGGCAAGCCCGGCGCGACGTTGCTGTCGAACGCAACCGTCACCGTCTTGTCGGAGATGACGGTCGGGTCGGAATACGCCCGCTGCGTCGTCCCTCCGTATCCGGTTGCGCCGCAGAATGCGCGGTACAATTCCGGCGCATAGGCCACTAGCCCGAACATGATGCCGAGCACGACGAAGCAAGGCAGAAGAACATTCAGGTTTTTCCGGTAGCGTGGCTCCATCTCCACTCCTTGCGCTGGCCGCCCCCGGCAGCAGCGGGGATGTAGACCGTTGCAGCGGGGCCGTCCACCCGAGGAATGAGATCAAGCCTCGTGCAACCAGATACAAGCCGGCTTTTGGTCGTGTTTGACGCGTTTGTGATCTCCTGCTGGCTGGAAGTTACTTCTGCCAGACTTTGTCAATCATCCGCCGCAGACTCATCGTGTCCGCCATCGCTTCAACGCCCACGACGAACCAGCCGCCACAGGACGGCCGTAGCTCACGGCACCACATAGCGCTTCGCAAGCGAACATCAAACGTCTGAGTGGAGCTGCGGGTAAACCAAATGGTACATAAAAATAACAACGTTAAATCATCTACTTGGAGACGTATTCGATTGCGGCCATGGCACCAGAGGCCTTCGGCCGACAAGACCTCCGCGTAGCCGACGTCCGGCTTGGCCTGCTGGCGGATTCGATTTTCAAGCAACGTACTCCGGCGCCGTCGCCCGGCAAAAGCGCGAAGCGCGTGTCTTCGATCCAATGACAGGGCGATCCAGTCTTTTCCCGCCTGAAGCCGGGCATCACAATCGCGAAACGTGGCTTCGCGTTCTCGCTGCGCCCTGACCCTGCAGCCGGCCCTGGCAAAAATCCTTGCCCGTCGCCTTTGTTTCTCGCGTGATAGTCGTGATAGTCATGTGTCGAAGCGGGTCTCGGCGTTGATTCTGCCGCAAGGCCGGGGCGCAGGCGGGTGCCCGCAAATCCATGCTCCAAACGTGCACGACCAGGAAGTTGGATGATCGCGGCCCAGGGTAAACAATCTGCCATTGCACGGCTGTTGAGCCTGCTGGGCCAGCCCCAGCATTCCTACCGGCCCAGCACCGAGATATTTCTCGATTTGAACGTCAATCGGGTCGCCGACAATTTGCACCTGGCGATCGATGGCAGCGCGCGCGGGGCCGAGAACCGGCCGACCGCCGACGCAGAGACGTTCGACGACATCGAGCATCAGGTCGTGGAACTCATCGAGACCCACAAGCAGGATGCGCATTCAATCTATCTTGAACACCTGCACACCTACGATGAGCGTCTGACGGCGCTCAATTTCGAGGAACGCTTCGCGATCATCCAGCAGGCGGCGCCGGAATCGGTCGGCGAATTCCGGGCCGAAGCCGCCCTCGGCCGCGACGAATTGTTCAGTCTGCGGCGGCGGCTTTATGATTCCGAACAGGAACGCGACGATTTTCGCCGGCGCCACCGACTGGCTCGGCCTGCCCGGCTGTCATCCCAGGGCAAGACGCTTCTCAAGGTCGGAATACTGGCGATCCTGTTCGTCATTGAAGTGGTCGTCAACGGCAACTTTCTGGCAAAATCCAATGCGCAGGGGCTGCTCGGCGGCGCGGTTCAGGCGGTGAGTTTCGCGGCCTTGAACATCATCGCCAGTTTCCTGTGGGGCCTGGTACCGATTCGCCTGATCAATCGCCGGAACTTGTTTCTCAAATTGATCGGCCTGTTGTTCGGCGTCGGCTATCTCGGCTTCGCGGTCGCTCTCAATCTCACGCTCGCGCATCTTCGCGAAATACCTCCGACCGTCAACGGTGACGTCGGCCAGCAAGTGATGACGCTGCTGCTCAAGACCCCGCTCGTTCTGAACGACATCATCTCCTGGGTGTTTTTCGGGATCGGCCTGATCTTTTCGCTGATTGCCATGACCGACGGATTGCTTTTTACCGATCCGTATTTTGGCTACGCTTCGCTGGAACAGAGGTGCAACGAGGCCCGCGCCCAATACACCGAAGGCAAGGCCGAACTGATCGAGCGCTTGCGCGAAATCCGGGACGCCGCGAGCGAGGCCATGAACGGCGCGGCACGGGATTTGTCGGTCAGGCGCGGCGAGTTCGATTCGATCATCCAGGCGCGGGGCCGGCTGGCGCAGCGGTTCGCCGAGCACCAGAATCACATCGAGAGATCCTGCCGCGCCCTGCTGGCGATCTATCGCGAAGCCAACCGCAAGGCGCGAACCACGCCCGCTCCCCCTTACTTCGCAAAGCCCTACAGCATGGATCGCATCGTCTATGTCGGAACCGACAGGGATGAAACCGCACGAGACCAGCTTCGCCAGTCGATCCTCGAGACACAGGACATCCTGAATCGCCAGATTCAGGCCATTCACGAGGCTTTCGATGAGGCTGTGCGCTCGTATCGAGAAATTGACGATCTGATCCCGGAGAGCAAGCGTGGCCCGTCGGCAGTCAAGACAGCGTAGCAGCGCGCGCGGCACGGGAGCCGCGATCGGCGGCATGGCGCTGATGTTCCTCGCCCTGGCGGCGCTGGGCATCCTGGCCTTCTTCTATTTTTCGGTAACCCCGAAGCCGACACTTGATGCTGCCTCGTTGTGCCCGATCACCGGGCCCGAGGGCATCACGGTGGTTCTGGTCGATACTTCGGACGACCTGCCGGAACCGACCCAACGCCAGGTTCTCGGTCTGCTCGAAGACCAGATTTCCGAGCTTCCTGAATATCACAAGCTCGACATCCGCGTGCTCGACATTGCGGGCAGCCGAAGCCGGTCGCTGTTTTCGAAATGCAATCCTGGCGATGGAACAGGCCTGAGCGAATGGACCGACAATCCGCGCCTCGCCCGCCTGCGCTGGATCGAAAACTTCCGGCAGCCCGCAAAGGATGCGGTAAAGAACAGCCTGTCGTCGGCAAAGGCGAAAAGCTCGCCGATCATGGGCGCGATCCAGGACATTGCGATCGACCAGTTTTCCAGCTCTGCGGCGCAAAAAGTCGAAAAGAAGCTGATCGTGATTTCCGATATGCTGGAGTTCACGCCGCTTTACAGCCAGTATCCGGGCGCCGGCGATCTGTCCTATCAGAGATTCAAGCGGTCGCCCGCCTACCTGAAATTCAGGACCGACCTGCACGATGCGCACGTCAAGATCGAATACGTCCAGCAGACCCAGGCGACAGTCGACAGCGTCCGTCACATCGAATTCTGGAAGGAGTGGATCACGGACAACAAGGGAGTGTTTGACGGGGCCCGGCGGCTGCAGGGGGCAAGGTAGTGGCCTCGACCCGTAGCCTTCGCGATGTGCCGCCCGGACTGTCGAGCGGGCTGCTGTTCTTTGCCGTCGTGCTGTCGGGCGCCGGCTACATCGTGTTCTCCAAGCTTCACGGATTCAGCGCGCTGCAGGTCACCGCGGTCCCCGTGCTGATCATGATCGCCTACGCATCGGCGCTCGGACTGGCGCGGCTGTTTCGCCTGCGCGACGACCAGTCCGGCGACAATCTCTACTACATGGGCTTTCTGTTTACGCTGACCAGCCTCGCGGTTTCGCTCTATCAATTTTCGTCCGAAGGATCGGCCGAGCAGATCGTGCAGAATTTCGGCATCGCCATCGGTTCGACGATCGCCGGCATCACGTTGCGGATCTTCTTCAACCAGATGCGGCGCGATCCTGTCGAAGTGGAACACACCGCGCGGCTCGAGCTTGCCGACGCGTCACGAAAGGTGAGACGCGAGCTCGAAAGCACGGTTCTCGAATTCGGCTACTTCAGGCGGGCCACCCAGCAATCGCTGACCGACGCCGTCGAGGAAATCGACGCGATGCTGAAGGAGGCAAAGGACCGGGTTGTCGGCCAGCTCGAGGGGTTCGCGCTGGACGCCAACAAGCCGCTGCAGGACGCCTCGCGGCATTCTGGCGAAGCCATCGAGCACCTGAACGCCAGGGTTCTGGCGACCTTCGAGACGGTCGCCAGGCAGCTTGCCGACGACGGCGCGCGGCTTTCGACCAGTACCGCCGCGATCGTCAATTCAATCGACAGCGTCGTCTCGAAGCTGGCCTCGTTGCAAACCCCGGAACACATGATCGAGGTCAAGCTTACTCCGGCGATTGCCGGCCTGACGCGGGTGGTGAGCACTTTCAGCAGGAACGCCGAGGTGCAGGCCATTGCGGTGAATTCCAACCTGAAGCAGACCCAGGCGCTTTCGAGCGCGATATCGATTCTGCTGTCCGAGATCAGGGCCGCCGAAGCGGCGCGTATCGCCTCCAATCCTTCGATCGATCCGGCAGACACTCCCCCGACGCAGACCTCCCCGGCACGCATCGAAGGGGGCTGAAACTACTCGCTCGCATAACGCGGTGAACGCAAACCGATAGTCAGGCAGGTTCGCCATGGACGGTCATATCTTCCGACAGTCGTCGTCCTATCGTCAGGGGCTCGTGCTCGGCCTGACGATGGCCGAGATCATGATCCTGCTGATATTCTGCCTGTTGATCGCGATGGCCGCGTTTCTGAAGCGGGAGCAGACCAAAAGGGAGGAGGCTGAACAGCAGTACCGTGTCGAGCGGGTAAGCAGCATGGCCGACCGGAATCTGGTGACGGCGATCAAGCAGAATCCGGAACTCTATGAGCGGCTTCGCTCCGAGGTCGTGACCTCGAGCGGCGTAAAGGCCGTAGATGAATTCTGGCGCGAGCTGGTCGAAAGCCGCAATGCGATGGCCGAGTTCAAGAAGGGCGGCCTGACGGAAAAGGACATCCGCGATCAGCTCACCGGGATGGAACAGCTGAATTCCAGGGGCATCAGCCTGGATAAGGCCCTTCGCGACGCGGACATTGTCGAAAGCATCGAAAAAGTCATGCCTGCCGCCGGCCAGTCTTCCACTCCGCCGCAAATGATTGCGGACGCCGTCAGCCGCGGCCTTGCCGGAGACCGATCAGGCCACCAATGGCCTCCGATCATCAGGTTGAGCGAGGCCGATGGAAACTTCTTCAAGACCGGAAGTGCGGAGCTGTCGCCCGAATTCCGCGAGAAATTGATGACCTCGACGCCCGAGCAAATTCTCGCGCTGATCAAGAAATATGACGTCGATGTCATCGAAGTCGTCGGCCACACCGATGAACAGCCGGTCGGCCTACGGCAATCCAACCTCGATCGCGACTTGGTCCCGGTCCTCAGGAATTACGCCAGCATCGGCAGTCTCGTTCCGGCGGATAATGCCGGGCTCGGACTCGCAAGGGCGGTTTCCGTTGTCAGCGTGCTTAGCCGCAGTCCTCTGCTTTCGGGATACAAACTGATACCCTTGTCCGGCGCGCAACTGGTCAATACCGACGAGACCCTGGCCATTGGCGGAGCATTTTCGGGCGACGTTCGGGAGAGACGGCGAATTGAAATACGATTGCGGAAATCCTCGCCGCACTGAGATGTCGCCCGGCGCGAACTGACGCGACCGCCGCCAGAAGCGAAGAGACGCTCCGCCATCAAGCCACACCATGCGATGGCTGACGGAAATCCGGTCAAAACAGCTCACCCGGCCGGCTTACGCCAATGGGGCACAAACTAACCCGGGACAGGTGGACCTTTTCGTCGTATCAGGCATTTGCACACTGCAGCATTTCGCTGTTGAGAGAGGCGGCCCGATGTTTCTCCCGTTTTTTTCCACCGTGTCCCTGGCATTTGAGTCAGGCAACGTCATTGGTCTTCGAATGATGAAGATGATGTCCGGTGGCAGCGGCTCGCACGACGAAGCGCATTTGATGGTGACGGAAAAGCTAAGCGCCATGTTCGAGGCCAGCGCGAGCCTTATGTCCGGCGCTACCGCCAGCAGCGTGGTTGAACGGTACCGCGAACACGTCGCCGCGAACGCCAAACGACTGTCACGTTAAACGCGGCGATTTAAGACTGCAGGAACGGCGCTACGTTACGTGCCGCCTCTTGAAGAGCCCGCATCGGTCGCGCTCTGCCTGATGTGGCCATCGCAAGTTCGATTCCGGCCATGCATCAGTCAACCTGGTCCCGGCGCACGCTGAGCGGTTGCGTTTCCGCCAGCGCGGGGCCGCTGCCGAATGATCGTGGTTGGGTCAGCACCTCCGGCCGCAGAATATCGTCGAGTTGCTCACGGGTAAGCAACTTCCTTGCCAGCACCAGATCGTAGACGCTCTGGTTGGTGATGAGCGCTTCCTGGGCGATCTCGGTCGCGTTGGCGTAACCGATATAGGGATTGAGCGCGGTCACTATTCCGATCGATCTTTCGACGCCCCGGCGCAGATGCTCGCGATTGGCGGTGATGCCGCTCACGCACTTCGTGGCCAGCGTCAGGCAGCCGGCCCGAAGATGGTTGACACTTTTGAACAGGCTGTGCGCGATGATCGGCTCAAAAGCGTTCAGCTGCAATTGGCCGGCCTCAGCGGCAAAAGTCACCGTGACATCGTTTCCGATCACCTCGAAGGCAATCTGGTTGACGACCTCCGGAATGACCGGATTGACCTTGCCCGGCATGATGCTGGAGCCCGCCTGCATCGCCGGCAGGTTGATTTCGCCGAGCCCGACGCGCGGTCCCGACGATAGCAGGCGCAGATCGTTGCAGGTTTTCGACAACTTGACCGCGACCCGCTTCAGAACGCCGGACAGCTGCACGAAACTCCCGCAATCCTGGGTCGCCTCGATCAGGTTCGAGGCGGTTACGACCGGAATGCCCGTCGTCGCCCGCAAATGCTCGCAGACCAGGCGGGCATAGTCGGGATGCGCGTTGATGCCGGTGCCGATCGCGGTGGCGCCCATGTTGATTTCGCAAACC
>JBAVEE010000932.1:0-1870 GCA_049587575.1 Bradyrhizobium sp. | reverse complement strand
CACCTGGCATTGCCGCGTCATTGCGAGCCAACGGGTCGGCGCAAAGCGCCGCCCGATGACAGGCTCCGCGAAGCAATCCATGCTTTGGCCGAGGCGAGCAGAGTGGATTGCTTCGTCGCCAGCGCTCCCTTGCGACAAACGCTTCGGGTTTGTCGCAGGCAATGACGGCGATGCGCGGAATTCACGCCTGACTGGCGACGGCCTTGCCGAGTGCTGCCTGCGCCGCGGCGAGGCGGGCGATCGGCACGCGGTAGGGTGAGCACGAGACGTAATCCAGTCCGATCTGGTGGCAGAACGCAACGGACGCCGGATCGCCGCCATGTTCGCCGCAAATGCCGACCTTGAGGTTCGGGCGCGTCTTGCGCCCGCGCGCTACTCCGATTTTCACCAACTCGCCGACGCCATCGCGGTCGACCGAGATGAAGGGGTCGATGTCCAGGATTCCCTTGGCGATGTAGGTGCCGAGGAATCCGGCCGCGTCGTCGCGGCTGATGCCGTAGGTCGTCTGCGTCAGGTCGTTGGTGCCGAACGAGAAGAACTCCGCCGTGCTGGCGATATCGCCGGCCATCAGGCAGGCGCGCGGCAGCTCGATCATGGTGCCGACCTGATAGCTCAATTTGGTACCGGTTTCCTTCATCACCGACTGCGCGGTCGCGTCGATCCGCGCCTTGACCAGATCGAACTCCGCCTTGGTCGCGATCAGCGGCACCATCACCTCGAGGCCTACGGCCTTGCCGGTCCGCTTTCCCGCCTCGACCGCGGCTTCGAAAATGGCGCGCGCCTGCATCTCGGCAATCTCGGGATAGACAATGGCGAGCCGGCAGCCGCGGAAGCCGAGCATCGGATTGAATTCCGCGAGATCGCGGGCACGATCGGCGAGCCGCCGCGGATCGGTATTCATCGCGCGCGCGACCTCCTCGATCTCGGCCTGGGTGTGCGGCAGGAATTCGTGCAGCGGCGGATCGAGCAGCCGGATCGTCACCGGCAGACCTTTCATGATCTCGAACAGTTCGACGAAATCCGCCCGCTGCATCGGCAGCAATTTCGACAGCGCGGCGCGGCGGGTCTGTTCGTCCTCGGCGAGAATCATCTCGCGCACGGTGCGGATCCGGGTTTCCTCGAAGAACATGTGCTCGGTGCGGCAAAGCCCGATGCCTTCGGCGCCGAATTTGATGGCGGTCCGCCCGTCATCCGGCGTGTCGGCGTTGACGCGAACGCCAAGCTTGCGGACGGCATCGGCCCAGCCCATCAGCGTGCCGAATTCGCCCGACATTTGCGGCTCGATCATCGGCATCCGCCCGGCCAGGACCTGGCCCACCGATCCATCGATGGTGATGACGTCGCCGGTCTTGAAGGTACGCGAGCCGATGCTCATGGTGCCGCGGCCGTAATCGACGCGAATGGTGCCGCAGCCGGAGACGCAGGGCTTGCCCATGCCGCGCGCCACCACGGCGGCGTGCGAGGTCATGCCGCCACGGGTGGTGAGGATGCCTTCGGCGGCATGCATGCCGTGAATGTCTTCCGGGCTGGTCTCGATCCGCACCAGAATGACCTTGCGGCCATCGGCCTGCAGCTTCGCGGCCTCGTCGGAAGAGAATACGATTTCGCCGGCGGCAGCACCCGGCGAGGCCGGCAGGCCGGTGGCGATGACATCGCGCTTGGCGGCGGGATCGATCGTCGGATGCAGCAATTGATCCAGCGAAGCGGGATCGATCCGCATCACCGCGTCCTTCCTGGAGATCAGGCCTTCATTGGCGAGTTCGACCGCGATCCGAAGCGCGGCCTTCGCGGTCCGCTTGCCGCCGCGGGTCTGCAGCATCCAGAGCTTGCCCTGCTCGACCGTGAACTCCATGTCCTGCATGTCGCGATA